>CAYFVS010000199.1:0-15522 GCA_964346565.1 uncultured candidatus Brocadiaceae bacterium
CTCAGGCCGCTGCGCCCGGTGCCCTACGGCGACATCGCCAGCGCCACGCTCATAGGGTTCATGTCCAGTTGCGTGCTGCCCCTGCGCGCGGGGGAGGTCATCCGCCCCTACGTGCTGCACAAGAAGAGCGGGCTGAGCTTCGGCCACGCGGCGGGCACGGCGATGGGGCTGGAGAGGGTCTTCGACCTGATCGGCGCGTGTTTCCTGCTGTTCCTGACCCTCGCCCTGGCCCCGGCGGCGGCCGCGGAGGGGTCGGCCGACGGCTCCGGCGCGTGGCTGCTGAGCACCGTTCAGCAGAGGGCGCTATGGTTCGCGGTGGTGACGCTGGTGGGCCTGGCCGTGCTGACGGCGGTGGCCTTCCGGCCGGGGCTGGCCCTGAGGGCGACGGGGTTGTTCCTGGGCCTGCTGCCGGGGCGGTGGCGCGGCTCGATGGAGGGATTCGTCCGGTCGGCGGCGGAATCGCTGGGCTTTCTGAAGCGCCCGGCGCGGGTCGCGCTGGCCCTGCTGCTGTCGCTGGGCATGTGGCTGTGCTACCCGCTGAGCACCTGGTGCCTGGCGAGGGGATTCAGCCTGGGGATACCTTTCGGCGGCATACTGCTGGCGCAGGTGCTGGTGACCGTGGCGGTGGTCATGCCGCAGGCGGCGGCGTTCATCGGCGTCTTCCAGGTGGCCGCCATGATGGGCGTGCAGCTCTACGGAGTGCCGCGCGCCGCGGCGGGGGCATTCGCCACGATGCTGTGGGCGGTGAACGTGGTCCCGATAACGGTGGTGGGACTGGTGGTGTTGTGGTACGAGGGGTTCAGCCTGAAAGGGCTGGCCAGGGCCTCGCGGGCGGCGGCCGAACCGGAGGGCGAATAGGGGCCACAGGCTCTGTCTGAGGAACCGGATCTGGATTCGAGCGGCTGCGTTCGCGCGTGGCTGTGTCCGCCTGCATCGGCATATCTCAGGGATATGACTGCTTCGACGTCCTTGCCAACCGCGAACTTGCTCGCTCTCGGTCCGACGACCGGCTTCTCAGAAAGAGCCTACTCGGCGGCTTTGGCCTTCTCGATGGTGGGAAAGATGCCGATAAGCGTGTGCAGCTTGGTGAAGCGGAACACCTCCTCGACCAGCGGCTGGGGGTTGACGATGCGCACGTAGCCGTCGTGGTTGCTGGCGGTCCGGAAGGCTCGCATCATCTGGCCCAGCCCCGTGGAGCTGATGAAGGAGACGTCGCTCAGGTCGAAGATGAGCTTGTAGTGGCCCTGCTGGAGGATCTCGTCCAGCTCCTCCCGCAGGGCGTCAGCGCCCATCTCGCGCATCTGGCCGGAGATGCGCACCACGCAGGCATCGTCCTGGAACTCCTTCTCGATGGTTGCCTCTGTGGCCTCTTCGTTCATGCGTGCCCTCGATGGAGCGGGAACGCGGTTAGCGCAAAAGCGTCACGCACAGGCCCTGGACGGCCTGAGCATCCATTGTATCCCTGTCAGGTGCGTTTGACGGCGGCCCACGGGGCGAACTTGATCATGGTGATCTCGTTGCCCTTCTCGTTGAAGCGCACCTCGTCCATGTAGGCCCGGATCAGGGCCAGCCCCCGGCCCGAGCTGGCCAGCAAAGCGTCGCCCTCGGTGGGGTCGGGCACCGCCTGCGGGTCGAATCCCTGCCCCTCGTCGCCCACGCTGATGGCGGCACGATCGTCGTCTATGTAGAACTTGACGGTCACCTTCTTGGTGTCGTCCAGTTCGTTGCCGTGCTTGATGGAGTTGATGACGGCCTCTTCGAGGGCCAGCTTCACCGCGAAGATGCTCCGCTCCCCGTAGCCCTTGTTGTCCAGGGTGGGCAGGATGGCGTTCTCCACGTGCTGGAGCTGGCCGGGGATGCTGGAGATGGAGATGGTCTTGCGCTGGGCTTTCTCCAGCAGCACCTCAATGCCCACCATCGCGACGTCGTCTTCGGGGGCCTCCAGCAGGCCACCCAGCCGATCAATCAGCTGCTCGATGCTCAGCTGGCCGTTGTCCCTCAGGTACCGTTGGAGTTTCTTCTCCGCGCCCACGCGATCCCTCGCCCGGAAGCCCTTCAGCAGGCCGTCGGTGTAGAGGAACACGCGGTCGTTCTGCTCCAGTTGCATGCCCTTCTGCTCGTACTGGCCGTTCTCGAACATGCCCACGAACAGGCCCTCGGTGTCCAGGGGCAGCACCTGCCCGTTGCGGATGATGAAGGGGGAGCAGTGGGAGGCGTTCACGTACTGGAGGGTCAGCAGCTCGGTATCGAGCACGCCGAGGAATGCGGTCATGTAGTGGCCGGCCAGGGTGCTGCGAAGCATGGCCCGGTTGACCGCCTCCATGATGGCGCGAGGGCGGCTCTCGTTGGCCGTGTAGGTGCGAAAAGCCAGCCGCCCGGTGGCCATGATGACGGCCGCCGGCAGGCCGTAGCCGGACACGTCGGCTATGAGGAACGCGATGAAGTTGTCAGTCAGGTTGATTATGTCGTAGAAATCGCCCCCGACGCGGGTGCCGGGGCGGGTCTCGATGGCGAACTGGATGCCCTCCATCTCCTCCTCCAGCACGGGCTGGAGGCTGCGCTGCAGCTCGCGGGCCACCTGCTCGTCCCGCTCCAGCAGCATGGCCTGGCGTTCGAGCTGCTCGGCCAGCAGGCGCAACTCCCTCTCGTCGGGCTTGGGCATGCCCGGGGCGGCCCCGCCGTGTTCCTTCAGCCCTGCCTCCAGGGCTTCGATGCGCAACTGGGCCCGGCGCAGCTCCCTGTGCAGCTCACGCACGCGGCCCTTGAGGGATTCGGGGTCTTCTGGAAGGGATTCCTCGCCCTGGTTATGTGCGTGAGACAGCATCTCCGCGCTGCACATGGCCGTGTCGGTTGGGGCAGATACAACGGCCTGGGTGAGGTGTCCGGCACGGGCGAACCGCGTCGGCGGCCCTGTTCTCAGCCGCAGGCCTGAGCGACTTGCGCTTCTGGACCAACCCATTATGGTCAGTGATGGCCCGGCCCGCAAGTGAATCCGTCCGCCTCCGAGCGCGTGCGGCGTCCCGTTGCCGGTGCAGTTCCAGGCCTCGGGCCTCACGCCTCAAGCTTGCTGTCCTCGGGCCAGGGCCGCTGCCCGACGCAGCTTCCGGGAGATGTCCTCCCAGTGCGTGCCACGCCAGTATACGTTGTGGCAGCCTGCGCAGCGGAAGAACTCATCGTACGCCTCTCGGGCACGGGGCGGCACCTGCGGGGCGACCTGGTCCAGCTTGACGACCACCAGCTCCCCGTTGCAGTCCATGCACCGCGCCGGCCGCAGCTCCAGGCCGAGCTTGCCCATGACGTGGCCCAGTTGCCGGACGGGCGTCTGTCCCCGGGGCACGAACACGTGCCGCACCAGCCCCTGCGTGATGGCATAACGCTCCAGCAGGCCCGAGTCGCTGGTCAGCAGGCACCGCCCCTGCTCCAGGCAGCGCCGCACCAGGGCGCCGTCGCGCACGTGTGCGTCGAACCTGGTGTCGTAGCCGGCCGCCCGCAACCACCGCGCCAGCCCGCCCAGCATCGCGTCGCAGTAGAAGGTCGGCTCCTCTTTCATGGGGGCTCCTCAGGGGGTGCTCACTTCGAGTGTAACGGCTCGTGGGGGCCTCGTCGAGCCCGTCCCAGAGCCCTTTGTGCTTGACATAAGGTGGGCCGCCAGTTACAGTTCTGGAGAACAGAACGGGCACGGGCCGGGACGTTCGGGACGGCCGCCCGACGCGTCTGCACACGCACCTCAGCCTCCTCCGGAGGGTCCTGTGATGAATACTGCCTTGCGCCGATGCCTGCGGCTTGGCTTGGTTCTCAGCATTGTTCTGCTTGCCGTTCCGTTGGCGACGGGGGCGGGCGAGGCGCCGGAAATTGCCAGCAAGCTGTCCCCGGCCAATCCTGTCTTCGACCTGGAAAGGGAGGGCCTCAAAGCTCTCTGGCGGGCGGAGCTGGGCCACATCCGCGCCGACCGGCTCAAGCGCATATACCCCGTCGGGCCGGTGGTCATCGCCGAGACGCCGGACGGAGAGGTCCACGCGCTCGAGGCGGAGACCGGCCGCTGGATGGGCGTGCAGAAGCTGCGCTACGGGCTGGCCTGCGCACCGGTTGCCGTGGACGGCGGGCTCTACTACGTGCATGCGGGCGGGCTGTTCCACTGGGACCTGGCAGAGCACGTGAGCACGGAGGTCTACCAGCCGCCGTTTGCCGTCAATGCCGCCCCTTTGCTGACCGAGGGTGACCTGATCGTGGCCGGGGCCGAAGGCAGCCTGGCCCGCTGGACCCCCGGCACCAGCAAGGCGATGTGGCAAGCGACCGTATGGGGTACGCTGAACGGAAGGCCCCTCCTGAGCGGAAACAAGGTGCTGGCCTCGGCGGGGGAGGTAGCCTGCGTCTCGATCGAAGACGGCGGCCAGGTGTGGCAATGGTCGCCCGAGGAGCCTGGCCGGCTGACCACGGACGTGGCCACGGACGGCTCCCTGGTCTTCGTCGGGGACGACCGCGGCCACCTCTACGCACTGGGTGTGGCGGACGGCGAGCGGAAGGGCCGCAAGTTCCTCAACGCGCCCCTGACCGGTGAGATCGAGCTGGGTGAGCAAGGCATGCTGGCGTTCCTGAACACGCCGGAGGCCGTCTTCCTGACGGTCGGCCCAGAGCCCGAGGTGCAGTGGCGGGCTCCGGGGGCGCAACGCCTGCTCGCCAGCGGGGGCGGGGTAGGCTACCTGCTGACCGAGGACGGATCGGTGGCTGCCGTTGCCCTGGACAGGGGCGAGGAGCTGTGGCGCGAGCCACTGCCCGAGGGCTGCGTGGCAGCCGGCGAGCCCGGCCGTCCCGTCTTCTACGTGGGCAACGCCGAGGGCACCGTGGTGGCCTTCCAGCAGCTGGACTGACGGGAAAGCCCTCGCTGAGTGCCCGACGCCTCGCGGGGCCATTTGCGGGGTCGCTTCGGCGTCCTGCCGTAGCGGGGGTCGCTTTCGACCTGCTGAGGCTGGGCCGAACCCATGAGAAAGCCCCGCTCCTTCAAGCGGGGCTCCTAATCGCTGAAGTCCGCCCCTTCGACGGACCCCAGTCAAGGGTGCATGGCTTGCTGTTACACGTCGCGGCCCTGCACAGTCTTGCGACCGTTCGCCTTGGCTCTCTGTGCCGCCCTGTCCAGCAGCTTGTAGACGGTGTCGTTCAGTGCGTCCAGCACGTCTGCCGAGCTCATCAAGCCCTTGCCCTTGACGTAGTTCTTCACCTTCGTCCCGACGACCAACATCTCCTTGCCGCTCATGCGGATCCTCCTGGCGCAGAAGTATGACTGAATGCCAACATCTTCAAAGACGCGGGTATGATACTAACAAGCCGACGGGCGCTGTCAAGGGCAAAATCGGAAACGATTCGGCCCGGCGGCCTTTCAGTCGTAGACAACCATGGTCTTGAGGGCCCCCTCATACCGCTGCGCCGAGAACTCCAGCGCTTCCTGCACCCGGGGGAATGCGAACCTGTGAGTGACCAGTGAACCGGCCGCAAACTGGCCGGAGGCGAGCAGCTCAACCGCCCGCGGGTACACGTTCGCGTAGCGGAACACCCCCACCACGGCAAGCTCCTTCCAGCGGGCGCGCGACAGGGAGACCTCCGCCGTCCGCGCGGCCATGCCTACCCACGCGACCCGGCCGGCACGCCGCGCGATGTGGAAGCTCTGGGCGGCGGTCTCCGCCACGCCCACGCAGTCCAGCACCACGTCCGCCGAGTCCGCCAGCGCCTCGCTCACGTCCGTCTCCGCCGCGTCCATCGTGTCGGTTGCCCCCATGCATTCGGCGTGCGTCAGCCTGTCCGGCAGCAGGTCAACCACCGTGATGCGCGACGCACCGCTTGCGCGCGCCGCTGCGGCCGCCAGCAGACCGATGGGCCCCGCGCCGATGACCACCACCCGGTCCCCCCCGCGCAGGCCCACCAGGTTGCAGGCGTGCAGGCCCACCGCCAGCGGCTCGGCCAGGGCGCCCATCTCGCAGTCCATCCCCTCCGGCAGCCGGAACGCGAAATCCTCCGGCCAGGCTACGTACTCCTGGAAAGCCCCCTCGTCGCGGGGCGTGCCCATGAAGAAGTCCTCCGGGCACAGGTTGTAGCGGCCGGCCCGGCACTGGGTGCATCGCCCGCAGGGCAGCCCCGGCTCGATGGCCACCGCGTCGCCCACGTGCAGCCTCCGCACGCCCTCTCCCGCCTGGACTACCGTCCCGGCGCACTCGTGCCCCAGGATGAACGGCTGCTCCCTGGCCCGATCGCCCAGGGCGGCCGACTGGAAGAACTGCACGTCCGAACCGCAGATGCCGACGGCCTTCAGGGCCACCAGCACCTTGCCGGCGCCCGGCACGGGCCGTGGCTTCTCCCGCACCGTCACCTGACGCGGTCCGGTCACGTAGGCTGCTTTCATGGTCTGCGTCGCGTTCACTGCGGCCTCCGTCGGGGCTGAGGGCTGCGGACGGGTAAGGCCGGATTCTACCGCGGGCCGCCGCAGGTGCAAGCGCGTCGGGGCCAAAGGGGGCATCTCTTGCCCGGCCGGGCGGCGGTGGCTATGATACACACCCTTGTTGCGGCCCGTCCGAACCCGAGCAGGGGCCTCCGAAACGCATGTGCCGCCGCAGGCCGACTACTCTCGCCGTGGTGTGTCTGGCCGCGCTCCTGCTGTGGGCGGCGCGGACGGAGGGCGCAACGGACGGGCTCTCGCTGCGGCGCTGGGGCGGGCTGGTGGTTGTGTCCGGCCCGCGCCTGCGCGCCGTGATCGAGCCGGAGAACGGCGGCCGCGTCACCTCCTTCTCCTGCGACGGAGTGGAGCTGACCGGGCTGGACGCCGGTGGGCACGGTGGCCTCCTGGAGGAGGTCCATTCCTCGGACTTGCCCTTCACGGTGGGCCTCGCGCAGGTGGAGGCCGGCCGGGCCGAAGTGCGCCTGACGGCCCGTTCGGGCGCGCTCGGCATTGAGAAGCACTACGTTTTCCGCCGCGACCGGCCGTGGTTCGTTGTCAAGCTGCGCTTCGTCAACCACAGCCGCTTCCCGCTGTCGGGGAGCCGGGCGCCGGCCCTGTGCAACCTGGTTCTGCCGGCGGGGGGCCGGGCGACGGGGCGGGAGCTCTACTGCCTGGACCGCGGCCGAGGGGCGGAGGTCAGCCCGGCGCGCGCACTGGTCAGCGCGCTGCACGAGGATCCGGGCGAGCGCGCGCTTCGCTGGTTCGCCGTGGCCGAACCGGCCGCCCGGCGGGCTGTCGGTTTTGCCCTCCGTCACGGCGGCTGCCGGGCGCTCCCACCCCGCGCAGCCAGCGGCGGCGGGCTGGTCGTCGGATGGTCATACCCACCCCTTCCCCCCGAACACAGCATGGACACGGCCGTCCTGGTTGCTCCTCTGGACGGGTTCGCGGCAGTCAGCGAGATGAACGAGCAGTTCGCCGCCGACAGTGTTCCCCGGGTGGGGCAGAACAGAGGGCGTTTCCGCGTCCGGTTCAGCCTGATGCCGTTGCAGCGTTCGCTCACAGACGTTTCCGTCATCACGCGCGTGTATGACACGACGGGGACGGAGCGGGAGCCGTGCGATCCGATGCTGTTCAAGGACGTGCCGCCCCTGCAGGTGACCGACGGTGAGACGGGCGGCCTGCGGCCGGACGGCGGGGCTGCCTGGCTGCTGCACGAGGTGTTCTCGCAGGGCGAACTGCGGGGACGGTTCGCCGTTTCGGCGGACGGCTCCCCGGCCGCGCCGGCTCCGCCGGGCGCCGCCCTGCCGCCCCCGCAGATGGAGTCGCTGGGCGGGCGTGAGCCGCGCGTGCCCGGCACCACGCTGCTGGCCGACGCGGACGGGCGCCAGGGGAGCTTTGTTGTGTGGCAGTTCGACGGAAGGCCCGCCCGCCGAGAGCTTCAGCACCTTGAGCTGACGCTGACGGCCGGGCAGAGGCGCACGGTCTTCCTGGGGGTCAGGACGGTTCACGCCGTCGGCGGGCTGCGCTTGACGCTGGCGGGTGCGGGGGCCGCGGCAGGCGCGGAGGCCATGCCGCCCGGCGCGGTTCAGCTCTGGTGCGTGGTGCAACCGGACGAGGGCCCGGCCTGGCTGACGCCCCTGACCTCGGTTGACCTGGCCGCCGATGAGGTGGCGTGGTTCGCCGTGACGGTTGATTCGGCTGCGCTGGCGCCCGGCAGCTACGTGGGACGGCTCGTAGTGAGCGCGGCGCAGCAGATCCGCAGCTTCCCCATGTCGGTGCAGGTGCTCGGCGTGCCCAGCGCGCCGGAGGAGCAGTTCCCACTGTGGTATCTGGGGGCCCGCGGTGGGACGCCTTTGACTCGTTCCGACCTGAGCAAGCTGCGCGAGCACGGCGTGCTGGGCGTCACCCTCGAGCGTCGAAGCGCCGCTCGGCTGCGCGGTGATGTGGAGCAGTTGGGCTATCACCTGCTGGCGCTGCGGGCCGACGGCGCCACGGCCGCGCCCGACGAACCGGCCGCGGGGCGGCTGCTGCTGCCGTGCCGGCGTCCCGCCTGGCTCGTTGAGCCGACCGGCGCGGCTGCCCTGGTGGGAGATGTCGCCGGGCGGATGGGCTACGCCCCCGCGCGGCTGATGGAGCGGCTGGAACCGGCGTCCCCATCGGGTCAGCCCTGCCATCTGCTGGTCCGGGACGGCTGTGAGCCGGGCAGGGCGCAGGAGTTGGTGGCCGCCGGGCAGCTGAGCGGGGACGAACCCGTGTGGCTCTACCTGGATCTGGAGGAGGCCGAGTGGCGTTCGGCCGCCGGCCTGGTGCGCGGCGCGCTGTGGGCTGCCGCGTGGCAGGGGCTGGCCGGGGTGGCTGTGCGGTGTGCTCGCCCCGCGGAGGCGGTGGACCGTCAACTGGTGCTGTGGCATGTGCTGCGCGACGCGTGCACCGAAGTGGCCCTGTGGCGCCGCGTGCGCGGGCAGGTGCGCCGAGCCAGGGAAGGGGAGGCAGGCACGCCGACGCTGCCGGCGGACGCCCTGCTGGCGCTGGAGCGGTTCGATCGCGCGGTCGGTCCGGAGGAGGCATGTCTGCTGAGGCTTCGCCCGGAGCGGGTGCCGTTCCGCCGGCTCTACAGGGTGACGCCGCCGTCGGGCCTGCACTGCCCGACGCTCGATCAGTTCGAGGCGGCACGCGAGGCCGTGCTGGGGGCGGCCGTCCATCTGGGCGGCAGTGCCGCCCTGCCGGCCCGCCCCGACCGGTTCTGGCAGGACGTGCCTCTCCTGGCCGCCGGCCAGGTGCAGTGGGAGATCATAGCCCGCCAGGGCGAGGAGCCGTGGAGGATCGGGCTGCGGCTGCAAGAGCGGCTGCGGCACTGCACCGGCCGCGTGGTGCCCCTGCAGCGCACATTCCCCCCGCCGGACGTGCCCGACGCGCCCGCGCTGGTCTGGGTGGTCGGTCCGCAGAACGCGCAGTGGGAGGCACCGGAGCCCTGGCAGTGGGCGATCCAGCGAACCGAAGGCCGGCCCGTGGCGGTCACCGAGCTGCCGAACGGCACGGTCGTGGTCCTGCTCAGGGACCAGAGGCTGATGGAGGCGGCCCTGCGCCCGTTGCGGGCCACTCGGTCGCCGTTCCGGCCGGCGCGGCAGGTCCGCTGAGCGGCGGCCGAGCCCTTGCATTCCCGGCGCCGGTGCACTAAAAGACCTGTACCCAGTCAGGAGCAGCTCAGGAGGGAAGGAAGGCCCCAGATGGCAAGACCTGTGACGCTGTTCACCGGACAATGGGCGGACATGCCCCTGCGCGAGCTGGCGGAGAAGGCCAGCGCGTGGGGATACGACGGCCTGGAGCTGGCTTGCTGGGGAGACCACTTCGACCCCGTCAAGGCCGCCGAGAGCGCTCAGTACTGCAGCGAGAAGAAGGCGCTGCTGGAGGAGCACGGCCTGCAGTGCTGGGCCATCAGCCACCACCTGGCCGGTCAGCTCGTGCTGGACAACCTGGACGCGCGGCACGAGGGGTTCGTGCCGGAGCAGGTCGCCGGGGATCACGACGCGATGCACCAGTGGGGCGCCGACCAGATGAAGGCCGCCGCCCGCGCCGCCGCCAACATGGGCGTGGACGTTGTGAACGGGTTCACCGGAAGCCCCGTCTGGCACCTGATCTACTCGTTCCCCGCCGTGCCCCCGGCGGCCATCGAAGAGGGCTTCAACCTGCTGGCGGAGCGCTGGAGCCCCATCCTGGACGTGTTCGCTGAGTGCGGCGTCAGGTTCGCCCTCGAGGTGCACCCCACCGAGATCGCCTTCGACATAATCACCGCCGCGCGCGCGCTGGAGGCCCTCGACGGACGGGAGGAGTTCGGGTTCAACTTCGACCCCAGTCACCTGCTGTGGCAGGGGATGGACCCTGAGATGCTCATCAGGGCTTTCCCGGATCGCATCTACCACGTGCACATGAAGGACTGCGCCGTGACCCTGGACGGCACGACGGGCATTCTCGGTTCACATCTGCCGTTCGGCCATCCCCGGCGGGGCTGGGACTTCCGGAGCCTGGGCCGGGGAGACGTGGACTTCGAGTCGGTCATCCGGGCGCTGAACGCAATCGGCTACGAGGGGCCGCTCTCGGTCGAGTGGGAGGACAGCGGCATGGACCGCGAGCACGGGGCGGAGGAGGCGTGCGCGTTCGTGCGGTCGCTGGACTTCCCGCCGAGTGGGCGGGCATTCGACGCGGCGTTCGAGGAGTAACCCCGCTGCGGAGGCCGGACAATGCGGAAGGCCCTCCTCACCTGCACGCAGTGCGGCAGGCAGATACCTGTCTATCAGGACGAGGCCGGCTCAACCGGCAACTGCCCCGGATGCGGCACGGAACTGAAGGTGCCCGCCGAGCTTTTCGACGAGGGGGCCTTCTGGGGCGACGGGTGGCTCGAGGACCTGCCATCCGGGACAGAGGAGGCTGAGCCCGGGCCGGCGCATACACCCGCCCCGTTCGAGGTCCCCGACGAGCTGGAGCTGGACATAGAAGAGCCCGAGTCGTCCGCCCGGCGGCCCGCCTACGAAGTGCCGGACGAACTGGAGCTGGACACTGAGGAGCCCGCAGCGGCACCCCCGCCCCTGCCCTCGGCCCCCGTCGCCCCCGAGCGGATGCCCGAGGGCCGCCCGCGCGGGGAAGCCCCGCCTGCGCCGCGCCCGCCCCGCGGCGGCCGAACACCCGGGCCGCTGCCGTCCTGGGCAGGCAGCCTGGTCGGTTCCTTCCTGGCGGCGGAGGTGGTGGTCGTGCTGGGTGCCGGATGGAAGGCGTGGCTCCAGTACGCCGCCATCGGCGCCCTGCTGCCCATCGCGGTGACCTATATGGGGCTGGTTTGGCCGCTCGGGTGGATCGCCGTGGCAGGTATTCTCGTGTTCGTGCTGGCGGCAGTGGACGTGAAGTTCCTGCCCGTGCTGGCGTTGATCCTGCTGCCCCCGGCGTGGTGGCAGAGCCCTGTTCTGGTGGTGGTGGCGTTCGTGGCGATCGGGGCGCCCGCCGGGGCGATGTATTACTACATGGTCGAGGCCGCTGCGTGGGGCGCGCGGCCCGTCCGGCAGGCCCGCCTCAGCGTGGTGGACGACGTGTTCACTCCCGCCATCCTGGTGATCACGGCGTCCGCAGTGCTGGCGGCAATCCCGGGCGCAGTTGCTTACGGCCTGGCGCGGCTGAGCGGCGAGACGCATGTGAACGAGCTGGTGACGGCGCTGCTGCGGGGTGAGCCCCTGGTGCGGGCCGTCCGTGCGGCGAACCTGGGCTGGCCGGCCCTGGCCATTCTGGCCGCGGTGCTACTCGTGCTTTTCTTCTTCCCCATGGTGGCCATGGTGCTGGGCGCTTCCGAGAAGGTCACCAAGGCCCTGGACCCCTTCAACGCCGTCATGGGCGTCCTGCAGGCCCCGGTGGAGTACGTGCTCCTGTGGCTTTTCTGCCTGGTGCACGTGGCGGCGTTGCTCGCTGTGTTGAGGCTGCTCTCGGTGGGGTTCGCCGCGGTGCTGGGGCCTCCGCTTGCGTCCCACGCGGCGTTCGTAAGCTTCATGCTGCTGGCCTGCTACGGCGCCTGCGTGTGCGGCTGGCGGATGGGCATGTTCCTGCACAGGAACAGCCAGATTGCCGGGCTCGTGTCGTGAGCCCATCAGGCGCTCCGCCCGGAGCGGGACTTGACTCGCCGGAGGGGCCTGACTAAGTTGGGTCGGACGGACGGAACAGGTCCGGCGGAGCGCGTTGCCCGGTGGGAGACGGACAGGATGAACCACTACGCGGTCCGGCTGCGGCTTACCGCAAGTGCCGGCCTGCTGCTCGTGCTGGCGGCGGCCGGGCTGGCCTGCGGCTGCGCGGAAGAGCACGAGCCCGCCTACTACGTGCAGCAGCTTGGCGACCCCAAAGAGGAAGTCCGCGACCGGGCGAAGGAACAGCTCAAGAAGCTCCAGGAGAAGGCCATAGCACCCGTGCGCGCCGGCCTGGCCAGCGACAGCGAGGAAGCGCGCAAGGGCTGCCTCGACGTGCTGGCCAACGTCCGGAGGATGGACTCCTTGACCCTGGCCGGCCAGATGCTGGACGACCCCGCCACCGCCGTCCGGGTCAAAGCGGTCGGGACTGTTTCGACGCTCTCTTCCGTCTGGAAGGACAGGAGCGTCGAGCTGCTGGCCCGGGCGCTGAGCCAGGATGAGCCGGAGGTGGTCTGGAAGGCGGCTGAGGGCTTGAAGAACATGCGCTACGAGGGCGCCACCGCCGCGCTGCGCCGCAAGTTCGAGGAGCCGAAGGGGATGCAGCCTGTTTACGCGGCTCGGCGCCTCTACGAGCTGGAGCCGGACCCGGCCGTCGCCCGTCGCCTGCTACAGAGCCTGCTGGTCCGGCAGGAAGCCGTGCGCACCGCCGCCGGCCACAGCATCCTCGGCGTGCGCAAGGAGGGCGGAAATCTGGACCCGAAGGGCCTTCTGGACCAGATTATCGGCCCCTTGGTCCGGTTCGCGGACAGCCGTCCGCGGGCCCGCTCGGTGCAGGAACTGGTGGCGGAGGTCAGGGACGAACTCATCAAGGAGTTGAGCGAGATCCTGGACACCAAGCGGGCGGCCGCGATACTGGACGCGCTGGCCGAGATCGCCGACCGCACGAGCGTGGAGAAGATCATCACTGACATGGACGACGATCGGCTGGGCAGCACCTGGCGGGTGGCCGCCGCCAGCAGCCTGGGTAAGGCCGCCCGCTCGCCCCGCATCAGCCCTTCTCTCGAGCAGCGGGCTGTCGAGGCCCTGTCTGAGACGCTGGCCGACCAGGGGACCGACAACCGGGTGCGTATAGCAGCCTCCATCTCCCTGTGCCGGCTCGAGCAGCGCAACGGGGTGACGTTCCTGCTCAACGAGCTGGACCGGTACCAGGAGACTGTCAGCGCCGAGGAGGAGCTGAGCGAGGCCGAGCTGGACAGCCTGACCGAGCTGCGCATACGGGCCCAGGAGGCCCTCACAGCCAGCGGGGATTTCGTGGTGGATTTCCTGCGCCAGAAGGTGGCCCAGCCGGACGCCGGGCCGATCATCCTGTGGGCGGCTGCGAAGACCTTCGGCGACCTGCGCGTGGGCGATGCCGTGCCGTTCCTGAAGCGCTGCCTGGCCGAGAGGACCAGCCCGCAGATAACCGTCCGGGCGGATGGGACACTGAGCGCCCCGGTGGTTCTGGAAGAGCCGGATGACCCCGACGAGGCCCGCGTGGCCGAGCTGACCGACGAGATGGAGATGTACTCCTACCCGGACTACGTGCGCTGGACGGCGGCCGCCGCCCTGGGGCGGATCGGCACTGAGCAGGCCCTGACCGCTCTGCGGGAGGTCGAACAGCAGGAACACGGGTTCCTGGACCGCCTGCGGCAGAACGCCGCGCGCCCGGACTTCCACCTGCGGGCGCCGGTCATCAGCAAGGTGATGCGCCGCCACGAGGACGTGCTGTTCTACATCCGCCTGGCGCTGGACCGGGTCGCCGAGGACTAGCGGCCTGTTGAGGAACTGGGCTTGGCCGCGGCCCAAAGGGTTGGGGCGGCGCGCCTTGCATCCGACCGCGCGGCGCTCCCAACGCGACCAGACCCAGTTGTTCAACAGGCTGCTAACGCACCGGGTCGTAGCCGCCCCGGAACAGCGGGTTGCAGCGCAGCAGGCGCCACAGGCCCTTCGCCACGCCGACCAGCAGGCCCTTCTTGCGCACGGCCTGGATCATGTACTCGCTGCAGGTGGGACGGAACCGACAGACCGGAGGGAGCAGCGGGGACAGGCATCGCTGGTAGAGCCGCACCAGAGCGACCACGGAACGCGCGCCCAGCCGCTCAGCCCTGCGCATCGGCCTAAGAAGCGTCTTCGTCAGGCTCATTCAGTTGCTCCACCACCTGCAGGAAAGCCTGTTCCACCTGCGCCGTCTCCTCCGGTCCGGCCTCCCAGGCCACCGAGATGGCCATGTCGTAGGGCCGGCGCAGGCGGTGGCGGTTCAGGCGGAACGCCTCCCGGATGGCCCGCTTCCAGCGGTTGCGCACCGTGGCCGGACCCACACGTCGGCCCACGGCCAGCCCCAGCCGGCTGCGCCCCTCCTCCCGGGGCAGCGCGCGCACGCGCAAGGGGTGGGCGGTCAGCCGCCGCCCCAGTCGGCGCAGACGCTGGAAATCCCGCTTGCGAACGATGCGTGCCTGTCTGGGGAAGCCGTATCTTTTCATCCCTGCCTCTCCAGCAAGGCCCGCAGCTCGACCAGCCAGTCATCCACGTCGAACGCCTGCTCGGGGTCGGTGACGGACGCCGGCCAACCGTAGCGGTAGGTCAGAGCGGGGGTCTCGATCATCAGGCACGGGATGTCCCACCACACGCCGCGGCAGCAGCCTTCGATCTCGGCCAGCCCTATGAGGTGGTCCCCCCGCCTGCCGGTCCGATCGTCGGTCACGATCTGCCACTTCGGCTCGTAGGTGATGCATTCCTCGGTCAGCGTCAGATGGCCGGTGCTCACGTCATACCATTCGCACACGGGATGGGGGAAGTAGCGCACCTCGCTTCGCAGCAGGCATTCCAGGTCCAGCACGCGTTGGGGCAGCGGGCCGGCGGCCACCGAGAACTCCTGCGGGTCCACCTCTATCTCCCGTACGCCCTCCAGCTCACGCCCGCGCGTGATCAGCTCGCGCACCCGACGCAGGATCTCCACCGGGTCCGGACCCTCCACCCGCACGACCACCCGGCGGTCCGCCGGCCAGACGCGCACGGCGTCGGCCAGGTCCGGATGCTCCTCGCGCAGGTAGTCCTCCAGCGCGCGGGCGGCGTCCAGCGCCGTCACTCCCGCCGGCGAGGACTTCAGCACGTGCAGCCCCAGCCGGGCGGGGCGAATGCGCAGCTCTGTCCCGATGTCCATGTTCATCGTGTCAGCAGACCGTTCATGCCCTCTGAGGTGCGCATCGTGGGGCTGCCATCGTCCGAACGGACGAACAGCAGGCACTCGACCCCGGCCGTCCTCCCGACCAGAGCCAGTCCCTCGGCCGGCTCCATCACGCTGAGTGCCGTCGCCAGGGCGTCCGCCGTGGTGGCATCCGGCGCGACGACGGTCACGCTGGACGCCGTTTCGGCCGGCCAGCCTGTGCGGGGGTCCACTAT
>CAYFVS010000200.1:0-7231 GCA_964346565.1 uncultured candidatus Brocadiaceae bacterium
TGCGCCGTAGTGGGCACCAACTGCGGGCAGGGCATCCAGACGATGGCCCCGTTGGTGCGCCAGATAGCGGAGGCGACCGACCTGCCGGTCATCTGCCAGCCCAACGCCGGCCTGCCGAAGCTGGTCCACGGGCGGACCGTGTATGAGGAGGACCCGGCGGTGTTCGAGCAGTACGTCCCGCAGGTCTATGAGGCCGGCGCCCGCATCATCGGCGGCTGCGACGGCACCACGCCGGAGCATGTCGCCGTCATCCGCCGCTTCGCCGAGTTGCTTTGACCGGCCTTAGTGCGGCAGCAGGAGCAACAGCAGCCGCTCGGTGGCCAACGCCAGGCACACAAAGAGCAGGCTGAACGTGACCCAGTAGGGGAAGGGGATCCGCCAGAAGCCGCTCCCAATGCGCCCTTCTCTGAGCTTCTTCCCCCACTCGCCCGGCGCGCAGGAGTAGGCGAGGATGAGGCCGACGATACTCAGCAGGTTCCACAGGCCGAACGCCGCGTAGCCCCGCCAGCGTTGGAACGTCATCAGCCCCGTCAGGCCGCCCGCCACGTACGAGAGCACTGCCACCAGGGCGATACCCACCGGGATTGCGAAAGGCAGGCTGGATAGGTTGCCCATGAACTCCGCGTAGGCTACGTGCGGGGCGGGGACGCGCTCCAGCCAGAGGTCCTTGTCGGCCCAGTCCGCGCCTGCGTGAGTCCACATGGTTGTGTACCAGAACGTGCCTGCCGGCAGGGCGCGTGCGAACTCCGGGTCGGCGCCTTCCGGCACCGCCCCGCTTCGGAGGTGTTGCACGCCAACCGTTCGCCTTGCGTAGCCGACCGGCGCCACATAGCCCGCCGCCGACAGGTTGACGTCCACTCGGTACTCCTTGTAACTGGCGGTGACCCGCATCGGGTAGAACATGCGTTCCGTCGGGAATTCGACGTGCAGGCAGGGCCACCGGTTACCAACGTCGCCCCATCGCAGCCGCCATTCTCCGAACTCCGCCTCAAGCTCCTCGGCCGACTCCAGCCACGCCGCAACGAGGGTCCACTCCTCCGACAGGTACGGCTCGAACAGCGCCAGCTCCTCCGGCGGGAGCCCCCCGCCGCGCTTCTCCAGGTAGGCGTTGAGGTCGGCAGCAGAGGTCGCCGACAGGGTTTCGGCGTGCAGGCCCCACTGCTCAACCTGCGAATGAACAGAGATCTCCCCCACGAACGGACCACCCAGATTCGGCTCCTTATAGGCGAATAAGGCCGGGTACGCCTGCGTTGCCCGCAAGGCCTTGCCCAACTTCTGTATGCAGTCCCGCGCATGGCGGAACGGTTCCCGCCCACGGAACTTCGGGATGGAATCCACCAGGCGGATCTTCGTGCTCTCTGGCCGGCCAGGCACGGGGAACAGCCAGAGCGCCTCCTCGTCGGACGCCAGGTTCACGCTGATGGCGATCACCAACCGCTCGACCCCATCGCTGTGGACCATGGCCGCCCGCTGCTCGTGCTGTTGAAGGGGCTGATACCCCCTGTGCTCTGACCGGAAGTACGCCTTCCCGTCCGCCAGAGCCGATCCGCAAAGCGTCGAGAGAGCGAGCACGCACGCGCCCGCCAGCAGGGCAGGAGCAAGTGCATGCGTGCGACGGCGTTGGCTGTCCGCCCGTCCCCGGGTGTCCATGGCGCCTCCTTCCTTCATCCCAAGTTACATTGTACCGTCCGCTCTAAAGTGAACCAACGTGGCAGCCTGGCGCTTGCGCCACCCCGGGGCAATGTGTAAGATTGGCCCACTACACGGGCCTTGCCATCCCCTTTTGCGCCCTCCGTGTGCTCCGGACGGACAGACCATGACCCGACGATTCACGGTGACCGCGGCGCTGCCTTACTCGAACGGCCGCCTGCACGTGGGGCACGTGGCCGGCTGCTACCTGCCGGCGGACATCTACGTGCGCTACCTGCGCTCCCACGGGGACGAGGTGGCGTTCATCTGCGGCAGCGACGACTACGGCGTGCCCGTCTCCCTCACGGCGCGGGAGGAGGGCCGCTCGCCCCGCCAGGTGGCCGACCACTACCGCGCCCAGCAGAAACGCGACTTCGACGGCCTGGGCATCGCCTTTGACGTCTACAGCGGCACAAGCGCCACCGAGATCCACACCGACGTGAGCCAGCACTTCTTCCGCCAGATGTGGGAGAAAGGCTACCTGGAGAAACGCTCCAGCCGGCAGCTCTACGACCCCGAGGCGGACATGTTCCTGCCCGACCGCTACGTGGAGGGCATCTGCCCGTTCTGCGACACCGGCGGGGCGCGCGGCGACCAGTGCGAGGCATGCGGCAAGATGCTCGAGCCGGACATGCTCGTGCAGCCGGAAAGCGTCATCAGCGGCTCCACCCCTCAGGTGAAGGAGACCGTCCACTGGTTCTTCAAGCTGCCGGAGCTGGAGGACCGCCTGCGCGAGTGGATAGAGGGCCACCAGGAGTGGCGGCCCATGGTGCGCAACTTCAGCCTGGGCCTGCTGGAGCAGGGACTGCCCGAGCGCGCCATCACCCGCGACCTGGAGTGGGGCATCCCCGTGCCGCTGGAGGACGACCCGGACGCCGAGGGCAAGGTGCTCTACGTCTGGTTCGACGCGCCCATCGGATACGTCTCCTTCACCGCCCAGTGGTGCGAGGAGCAGGGCGGCGAGCGGTCCGACTACGAGCGGTGGTGGAAGGACCCCGACTGCCGGATCGTCCACTTCATCGGCGAGGACAACGTGGTGTTCCACGCCGTGGTCTGGCCGGCCATGCTCATGGCCGAGGGCACCTTCGAGCTGCCGTCGGACATCCCGGCGAACTGCTTCCTCAACATCCAGTTCCCGGGCGAGGAGGAGACCAAAATGTCCACCAGCCGGGGAACGGCCGTGTGGATCAACGAGTATCTGGAGCGCTATCAACCCGACCCGCTGCGCTACTACCTGACCATGGTGGCCCCGGAGCGGCAGCGGACGGCCTTCAGGTTCGTGGACCTGGCGCGGCGCAACAACGAGGAGCTGGTGGCCGCCCTGGGCAACTTCGTTCACCGGAACATGACGTTCGCCCACCGCTACTTCGACGGTCGGACCCCGCCCCGCGGGGACACGGACGAGCAGGACCGGGAGCAACTCGCGGCCCTCGCCGAGCTGCCCGAGCGCGTGGGTGGATTGCTGGAGGAGTGCCGGTTCAAAGACGCCCTCGGGGAGGTGATGGCCGCTGCGCGGGAGGGCAACCGCTACTTCGATTACCGCGAGCCGTGGGTCCTGCGCAAGGAGGACAGGGCCGCCTGCGGAACCGTGATCAACGTCTGCCTGAACACCATCAAGGTGCTGACGACGGTGATGGCGCCGTTCCTGCCGTTCGCGGCGGAGAAGGCGGGACGGATGCTGGGCGCCTCCCCGGAGGAGCTGACGTGGCAGGCCTCCGCCGAGCCCCTGCCGGAAGGACGCGAGCTGGGAGAGGCCGAAATCCTGTTCGAGAAGATCGAAGTGCCTGAAGACAACGAGGGGGGTGCTCAGTGAGGACGTTTGTGGCCGTCGAGCTGGACGACGACTGCCGCTATGCCCTTCTGGAGGCCGTCCGCAGCCTGAGGACAGTTTCCGAAGGGGTGCGGTGGGTCAAGGAGCAGTCCCTGCACGTGACACTGAAGTTCATCGGTGAGGTCAGCAAGCTGGACCTGCCGGCGGCGATCGGTGCGTTGCGGGAGGCTGCCGGCGCCGCCGAGCCGTTCACCATGCGGGTCGCGGGCATCGGCGGCTTTCCGCCGCGCGGGACGCCGCGAGTGGTCCACGCCGAAGCGCACGACCCCACCGGGCAGCTCCAGGTGCTGCACTCAGCCGTGGAGGAGGCTCTGGCCGAGGAGCTGGGCGTGTCTCCGGAGGACCGTCGCTACATCCCGCACGTCACCCTTGGCCGCGTGAAGAGACGCCGGGAATGCCCTACCATCGAGGAGCTGTCCGGTGCCGTGCCCGACCAGGAGTTCGGGCAGGTGGAGGTGAACTCGATGGTGTTGATGGAAAGCGAGTTGCGGCCGGACGGGGCGGTCTACACGGTTCTGCACCGATTCTCTCTCGGGGCGGAGGCGTGAACCGGCCCCACCGCTGCCGCCGCGCGGCGCCTGCCGCTCCCGAATGCAGGTAGGACCGGCGTCCCCTGGGCTTCGAAGCCTTGGCGCAGCAGGCTCGCCGGGCCTGGCGCGGGCCCGCCGGCGGCTCGCTGCCGGTCAGAGCCCTGGCTGACTCATCTGGAAGTGCACCGGGGGGCTGCCGTGAGACAGGCACTGCTGCTAACCGTTGTTCTGCTGCTCGGGGGGTGCTGGCACGGGGCGCCCGGGGGTGACGAGGGCGGGGCGGTCCTATACGTGCTCGACTCGCCCGTGCACTGGGCTTTCCTGGAGGGGCGCGTTCTTGGCCTGCGCTCCGAGGACATCACCCACGGCAGCCTGGTGGCCCGCGTGCTGCACGGCTACTGCCGGGCCACCCTCGCCCCCATCCCGGTTGAGGGCCTCGACGGCGCGGTTGACCAGGACGCCTATCTGGACGGACTGCGCACCGTGCTGGAGTACGTTCGGCGCCAGCCCTCCCGCCCGGTCATCGTCAACATCAGCCTGGCCAATCCCGTCGCCCGGCCCGAGGAGGAGGCGCTCATTCGGCGGCTGACTGAGGCGGGCGCGCTGGTGGTGGCCGCAGCCGGTAACGAGGACAGCGACCAGCCTTTCTACCCCGCCGCCTATCCGGACGTCGTCGCCGTGGCGAGCGCCACCCCGCAGGGCAAGGCGCTCCACTCCAACTACGGCCCCCAAGTGGACATCGCCGCCAGCGGGGACATCAGCTTCATTGACTACGAATTCCTGCCCTACGAGCGGCTGCAAAGGGAGATGGAGGCCCGGGGAACCTCCTTCGCCGCGCCTCGCGTTGCGGGCACCGTGGCCTACCTGGTTGACCACTCGTCCATGTCGCCCGCGGAGGCGTATGCGGTAATCGTCGGGACGGCCCGCCCCATCGCCGGCCCCTACTACCGCAGCGGCCGGCTGGGTGCCGGGTTGCTGGACGTGCTGCGGGCGCGTTCACGTGTCTCGCCGGGCTACCGGTTTGCGCACCTTGTGCTGCCGACGGCAGTGCTGGCGCTGCTGGCGGTGGCCAGCGGGTATCTATGCGCGCGGCACGGGCTTCCGGGGGCCTTCCTGTCGGTTCTGGCCTGGGTGATTGCGCTGCCGGGCGCGTGCGTGGCGGTTGTGCAGCTCGGGCGCTGGCTGGAGTTCGTGGGCGGAGGCAGCCTGGTGGTCGGCCTGGGGGCGGGGACGGCGCTTTGCGCCGGGTTCGCTCTGGCGCTGGTGGTGCACCAGTGGCAGGTGTTGAAGACGCTGCTGTCGGCCGCGGTTCCGGCGGTCGGCCTGACCTTGGCCGCCGGTGCCGGGGCCGCCGGTGCCGTCGGGCCTATCTACCTGGCCTGCGGGGCGGCGGCGGCCACCTGCGCCCTGGCGGGAGCCTGGGAAGTGCGCACCCGCCGGCTGCTGGCCCGGCTCGGCGAGCAGGAGCCGCCCGAGCAATGGGAGGCCGCCGAAGCCATCATCCGGCTGCATCGTCACGCCATGGACCGGCGCATACGCCGCAGAACCCTCCGGATGCTGGCGCAGGTGCACGACGAGCGCGTCGCGGAGTTCCTCCTGCACAACGCACGGGATGGCGACGATGCGGCAAAGGCCCTGGCAGCAATGGGCGCGGCGGACTTTGCCCTGCTGAGGCCCCTGGTCGCCGGCTACCGGGCGCTGGAGCTGTCCCGGCGCGAGCGGCTGGTCGCGGCGCTGCGACAGGTCGAGATGACCGACGTGGGGTGCATCCTGCGCCGGATGGCGGAGGAGGAGGACAGCGAGGGCGCCCGCATGTTGCTGGAGGACCTGGCCGAAGGGGAGGAGCCGCCGCCGCTTCCCTCATGGCCCGAGCCCCCCTAGAATGATGCATGAGTCCGCGCCGAACAGGCGCCCCGGCTCCGGGACAAGCCGCTCGCCGGACAGCTCATAGAAGGAGTGAGAGCGATGAGAATTCTGGTCTGTGTGTTGATTGCGCTGGTTGCCGTGGCCGCCCTGGCGGCCTCTGCCGAGCAGGGCGTCAGTCAGTCGGAGGTCCAGCTCGTTGTCAGCGGTCTGCGCTTCACCGAGGGGCCCGTCTGGCACCCGGACGGGTACCTGATCTTCAGCGACATCCCGGCCGACACGATCTACAGGCTCCGCGACGGCGAGGCCGAGCAGTACCGGCGGCCCAGCGGGAACTCGAACGGCCTGGCGTTCGACCTGGAGGGGCGGCTGCTGTCATGCGAGCACGGCAACCGCCGCGTCTCGCGCACCCTCGAGTCCGGCGAAGTCGTCCCCCTGGCCGCCCAGTACGAGGGCAAGCGGCTCAACAGCCCGAACGACCTGGCGGTCAAGTCCGACGGCTCAATCTACTTCACCGATCCTCCCTACGGCGTGCGGCCGGAGCAGCGCGAGCTGGACTTCCAGGGCATCTTCCGCATCGGCACCGACGGGGAGCTGACGCTGCTGGCCGGCGACTTCGTCAAGCCCAACGGCATCGCCTTCTCCCCCGACGAGAAGGTGCTCTACGTGGGGGACACCGAGCGGCAGTTGGTCGCCGCGTTCGAGGTCCTGGAGAACGGCACGCTGGGCGAGCAGAAGACGTTCGCCCATCTGGAGACGCCCAACCGCTGGTCCGGGCCGGACGGGATGAAGGTGGACGCGGAGGGCAACCTGTACGTGACCTCCCACGGCGGGGTGCACGTCTTTGACCCCGAAGGCGAGTTGATCGAGCTGATCGCCGCGCCGAAGACCCCCACCAACTGCGCGTTCGGCGGCGAGAACGGCCGGACCTTGTTCATCACCGCCCAGGACAGCGTCTACAGCGTCGAGGTGAAGACCCCGGGCGACGTCTGGACGCGCCGGTTCCGCACGGAAGAGAGGAGCTGACTCACCGCCGCTGGCGGCCTGATCCGGCCCGGGCGCTCAGTCACTCGCAGCCGCGTCTGTGGCCTCGGCGGGCGTACTGATAACGGCGACGATGCAGTCCCTGACCCAGCGGCGTTGCTTTGACGACAGGGACGCACCGAAGGAGACCTCGTCGCTGTCGGAAGCTACCTGCACGGCTTTGAGGTTCCGTTGCCCGGTCGGGCTGGTGATCAGAACCTCTTCGACCTCATCGGCGCTGACATCCTGTTCACCGAAGGTCCCCCCGGGCCAGCGGTGGTGTCTGCGCACCCTC
>CAYFVS010000201.1:0-5782 GCA_964346565.1 uncultured candidatus Brocadiaceae bacterium
GGGGCTGAAGGAAAACGTCATCCTGGGCCACCTGATCCCCTCGGGCACCGGGTTCCCCGAGTTCCAGGCATCCCAGGTGAGCAGGCTGGAGTCCGGCGAGGCCGCTCAGGCGCTTGAAGAAGCCACCTCCACCGGGTAGAATCGCGTAATCGGCAGCGGAGCCATCTGAGCTAACCGGACAAGCGTGGAGGACCCATGCCCACGATCAACCAACTGGTCCGTGCGGGCCGCAAGAAGAAAAGCAGCCCGAACAAGCGGCCCGACCTGGAGGAGTGCCCGCAGAAGCGGGGCGTCTGCCTCTACGTGGCGACGCGCACGCCGAAGAAGCCCAACTCCGCCCTCCGGAAGGTGGCTCGAGTGCGGCTGAGCAACGGACGCGAAGTCACCGCCTACATCCCCGGGGAGGGACACAACCTGCAGGAGCACAACATCGTGCTGGTCAGGGGCGGGCGCGTGCGCGACCTGCCGGGCGTGCGCTATCACATCATCCGGGGCACGCTGGACACCATGGGCGTGCCGGACCGCCGGCGCAGCCGGTCCAAGTACGGCGCCAAGAGACCCTCCTGACCCCAGAGGCGGCCACCATGCGCAACATCAGCTACGAGTTCGATGACCCCTACCTGAAGCCGGATGCCCGGCTCAAGAGCAAGCTGGTCGCCAAGTTCATCAACTGCCTGATGGATGACGGCAAGAAGAGCCTGGCCCAGCGCATCTTCTATGATGCCATGGACGTGGTGACCGAGAGGCTGGGCACCGACGACGCGTTGGAGGCATTCGAGACGGCCCTGAGCAACGTGGCGCCCATCATCGAGGTGCGCTCCCGACGCATCGGCGGCATGACATACCAGGTGCCCACCGAGGTGACCGACAAGCGGCGTATCTCCCTGGCCATGCGTTGGATCATCGAGGCCGCCCGCAACAAGAAGGGACGGCCCATGTACCTGCGGCTGGCCGACGAGCTGAGCGACGCCTGCCACCGCCAGGGCACCGCCTACGAGAGGCGGGAGAACACCCACAAGATGGCCGAAGCCAACCGCGCCTTCGCGCACTTCGGCCGCCGCCGCTGAGCGGTTTCACCTGCACCTGTCCACCTTCCTGTGTTATCCTCTCGCTCTGTGCATCCCCGGCATGCCGTCGTTCGCCATGCTCCCGCCACAGGCGGGTGAGCGTCGTGTCGTTGTGGTTAATCGTCGTTTTCCTCCGTGTCTCGGTGGTGTGCCATGGCCCTTGAAGACGTGCGCAACATCGGCATCGCCGCCCATATAGACGCAGGCAAGACGACCGTCACCGAGCGCATCCTCTACTACACCGGCCGCCTGCACCGCCTGGGGAGCGTCGACGAGGGCACGGCTGCCATGGACTGGAAACCCCAGGAACAGGAGCGCGGCATCACCATCGTCTCCGCCGCCACCTCCTGCTACTGGAAGCTGCCCCGGGGAGACAACGCGGCCCCGCGCACCGAGTCGCGCCAGATCAACATCATTGACACCCCCGGGCACGTGGACTTCACCATGGAGGTGGAGCGCTGCCTGCGCGTGCTGGACGGGGTGGTAGTGGTCTTCTGCGGAGTGGGCGGGGTGCAGGCCCAGAGCGAGACCGTCTGGCACCAGGCCGACCGCTACAACGTGCCCCGCATCTGCTTTGTGAACAAGCTGGACCGGGTGGGCAGCGACTTCCTGCGCGTGGTGGCGGAAATCCGCGAGCGCCTGGGGGCCAAGCCGGTGCCCGTCCAGCTGCCGCTGGGCGCGGCGGAGGACTTCGTCGGCGTCATAGACCTGATCCACGAGCAGGCCATCCGCTACGACGAGGAGACCCTGGGCGCACGCTACGAGGTGGACGAAGTCCCCCCGGGGAGCCGCGAGCTGGTGCAGACCTGGCGAGCGAACCTGGTCGAGTCGGTCTGCGAGGAGGTCGAGTGGTTGACCGACAGGTTCCTGGCCGAGGAGCCCATCAGCCCTGCCGACCTGCAGCGGGGCCTGCGGGAGGCATGCATCGGGGGCAGCCTTCAGCCGGTGCTCTGCGGGGCCGCACTGCGCAACCAGGGGATCCAGCAGCTACTGGATGCAATCTGTTACTACCTGCCCTCCCCCTCCGACATGCCCGCCGTCGTTGGCGTCCACCCGGAGACACAGCAGCCGGTCGAGCGACATCCGGACCCGGAGGATCCCCTCAGCGCCGTAGCCTTCAAGGTCCAGAGCGAGAAGCACGGCGACCTGTTCTACACCCGCGTCTACAGCGGTGTGCTGAAGGACGGCTCCCGTGTCTACAACGCTAATCAGGACAGGATGGAGCACGTCACGCGCCTCTACCGCATGCACGCCAACGCCCGGGAGCAACTGGAGCAGGCCGGCCCCGGGTCCATCGTGGCCATCGTCGGGCCCCAGCACACCGTCACCGGCGACACCCTGTGCGACAGACACAATCCGGTGGTCTACGAGCGGATGCAGTTCCCGGAGACGGTCATCTCGATGGCAATCGAGCCGAAGACCCAGGCCGAGCGCCGGAAGCTGGACGAGGCCCTCGAGGAGCTGGCCAGGGAGGACCCCACCTTCCGCCAGACCGTGGACCAGCAAACCGGCCAACTGCTGATAAGCGGCATGGGGGAGCTGCACCTGGACATCATCCGCGGCAGGCTGCAGCGGGAGTTCAACGTGGAGGCCCGCATCGGCGAGCCGCGCGTCTCCTACCGCGAGAGCCTCATCGAGCAGGTGACGGTGCAGGAGACGTTCGAGCGGGAGATAGAGGGCCGCCAGCAGTTCGCCCGAGTCACCATCCGCTTCGAGCCGATCGAGGGCGCCGGCCTGAAGTTCGAAAGCCAGGTGGACAGGGACGTGCTGCCCCACCAGATGCAGCATGCGGTCGAGCAGGCGCTGACCCAGAACGCCTCCGGCCCGCTCTACGGGTTCCCCTTGATCAACGTGAAGGCCACGCTGCTGGACGCCGAGCAGCGGCCTGGCAGCTCGACTGAGCTGTCATTCGAGGCGGCGGCCTCCCGGGCCCAGCGACGGGCCCTGGAGCAGGGAGGCTGCCGGCTCTACGAGCCCTACATGCGCCTCGAGGTGATCGCACCCGAGGAACGTATCGGGGACGTCATCAGCTACATCAACAGCGCCGACGGCTCGATATTGGAGCTGAAGAGCCGCGACCACCTGCGCCTGCTGCGGGCGGAGGCGCCGCTGGCCCGCCTGTTCGGGTTCGCCACCAAACTGCGCTCCCTCACCCAGGGGCGTGGCACCTATACCATGGAGCCGTGGGAGTACCGGCCGGCGCCCGAGGATGCGGTTGATTTCGCCTGAGCCGGCCCGTATGTTCCGGAGTTCAGGCCTTCGACTCCGGGAGCTGGCCCATGACCCGCCAGACCCATCGCGTCACATTCCAGCCCGAGGGGCGGAATGTCTTCGTCCTCGACGGCGCGAAGCTGGTGGAAGCCGCCGGGCGGGCGGGAATCATCTTGAACCAGCCCTGCGGCGGCGAGGGCACCTGCGGCAAGTGCCGCGTGCAGATACTGCAAGAGGCACCCGAGCCCACCGCCGCCGAACGCACGCACCTGGATCAGCAGCAACTGGGCGCCGGCTGGCGGCTGGCCTGCCAGGTGACCGTCCGGGACGACCTGGTCGTGTCCATCCCGGAGGAGACCCGCTTCTTCGAGCAGGTAGTGCTGACCCGCGGCGAGGGGCGGCGCTATCCCTTCCGGCCCGGCGTGCGAAAGGCCTGCGTCCGCGTGCCGCCGGCCTCCGTGGACGACCAGCGCAGCGACCTGGACCGCCTGCAGGACGCCATCGGCGACGGCCCACTGACGGCCGACCTGGGCCTGGTGCGGTCCCTGCCCGGAATCCTCCGACAGGGCGACGGCTCTGTCACCGCCGTACTCGAGGACGACGTGCTGCGCGGCGTCGAACCAGGTGACACCACGGCCAGCCTGTGGGGAGTGGCCTTCGACATCGGGACCACCACCATCGTGGGGTCGCTCGTCCCGCTGGCGGACCCCTCGCGGCGCTCCGCGGCCGCCGTGGCCGCCCGCACCAACCCGCAGGTGCACTTCGGCGACGATGTGGTCTCCCGCATCGGCTACGTGCAGAAGCATCGCGACGGACTGGAGCGGCTCCGCAAGCGCCTGCTGGCGTGCCTGAACGAGATGATCCTGGAGCTGTGCGAGGTAGGGGGCGCAGAGCCGGAGGCCATCTGGGAGGTCACCGCCGCCGGCAACACGACCATGAGTCACATCTTCCTGGGCGTGGACCCGACCCCCATCGCGCACGCGCCCTCCGTGGCCGTGGTCCGCCAGGCGCTGGACGTGCGCGCCCGCGAGGTGGGCTTGCAGGTGGCGCGCGGCGCGGACCTCTACGTCCTGCCGAACATCGCCGGCTTCGTCGGCAGCGACACTGTGGCCCTGGTGCTCGCCACCGGCATGCACCGGGACGAGACGGTGCGCCTCGGAATCGACATCGGCACCAATGGAGAGGTGGTACTGGGCAACAGCGAGCGCATGATGGCCTGCTCGTGCGCCGCCGGGCCGGCCTTCGAAGGCGCCCGCATTCGGGACGGCATGAGGGCCGCCGAGGGCGCCATCAGCAAGGTGGTCATCAACGAGCAGATCGAGGTGGGCGTAATCGGCGGCGGGCGGGCCAGCGGCATCTGCGGCAGTGGCTTGATTGACGCCGTGGCCCAGATGCTGGACGCCGGCGTCCTCAACCACATGGGACGCATACTCACGTGCGAGGAGGCGCCCGCCGACCTGCCCGAAGCCGTCCGCAACGCGCTGGTCGAGTGCGACGGTCAGCCGGCCGTGGAACTGGTCCCCCCATCCCTGAGCAAGACGGGCGAGGGCATACTGCTCACCCAGCGCGACGTGCGGGAGGTGCAACTGGCCAAGGCGGCCATCCAGGCGGGCATCGGGGTGCTGGCCGGGGAGTACGGCATCGCCCCGGAGCAGGTCGCTCAAGTGCTGCTGGCGGGGGGATTCGGCAACTTCGTGCGCCGCTCGCAGGCCAGGCGGCTCGGCCTGCTGCCGGCCATCGGCAACGATCACATCGAGTTCGTAGGCAACGCGGCTTCCGCGGGGGCCAAGACCGTCCTTCTCTGCCGGGACGCCCGCGAGGAAGCCGAGCAGATAAGCCGCAGCACCGAGTACGTCGAACTGGCCAACCGTCCCGACTTCCAACAGCTCTTCGCCGACGCGCTCACCTTCCCCGAGGCCGGGTAGCGGAGGCCGGCTACACGCGCATGATGTCCTCGAGCTTCTTCTCCAGGACCTCGTCCACCCCGCCCTCGTGGGTGTCGGTCAGGTCCTGGACCTCGTCCTTCGCGCGGCGGCATTCGTCTTCGCTGATGGCGGAGTCCTTCTCCTCCCGGTCGAGCTGGCGGTTGGCGTCGCGGCGTACGTTGCGGATGGCGACGCGCGCCTCCTCGGCCAGGGACTTTATGCGTCCGGCCATCTGCTCGCGCCGCTCCTGGCTCAGGGGAGGAATGGCCAGGCGGATTACCTTGCCGTCGCTCTGGGGATGGATGCCGATGTCGCTCTTCTGGATGGCCTTCTCGATGTTCTCCAGCGAGTTCGGATCGTAGGGCTTGATGACTATCAACTGGGGGTCGGGCACGGCGATCTGCGAGAGCTGCCGCAGGGGCGTGGGCGAGCCGTAGTAGTCCACGCGGACGTTCTCCACCAGCCCGGCGCTGGCGGTTCCGGTGCGGATGCCGCGCAGGTTCTCTTTGAACACCTGCACGGCCTTCTCCATCCGATCGTCGGCGTCCAGCAGGATGTCATCAACCGGCATCGTTGTCG
>CAYFVS010000202.1:0-3283 GCA_964346565.1 uncultured candidatus Brocadiaceae bacterium
GGTGGCGGAGCGCACGAACGGCGTTCGTCGCCGCAGGGCTGCGGCGCTCGGCCATGCCGAGGCGCTCCGCCACCGCCTTTGGACCGCACTCACCTACCCCAGGGCTTGCCCGCCTCCGGCGGGCTTGCGCGGACAGACGGCGCCGCGCAGCGCCCTGCGCTACGGCTGACTCGGCCCTATCGGGCCTCAGAGACATCAACTGCGCCTACCGTGGTATGGCCGTCCAGAGCCGGCGGACATCCCGCTCGCCTGCGGTCGCCTGGTCTACTGGCCGACTGCGCAAAGGTCCCGCGCACGGCGAGAGGTCCTGTCCCGTGCACTTGACACGACACCCGACACGTGTATAATATGGACTATGAGACACAATCCATACACAGAGCTGCCGGCGCAACGTGACCCCCGTGCCACCAACCCCGAGAAGCACGGGCTGACCAGCGAAGTCATCCGCCGCGAAGAGCAGGAGTCCTTCGATCGGGCCCTGGAGGCGCTGAAGCAGCAGTATCAGCCCCAGGGCTTCGTCGAGGCGGCTGCCGTGCGCCGCCTTGCGGCCCTGACGGTGCGGCTGGAGAGGGCGCGCCGCGTTGACCGCGACGCCCACGCCATGTGCTACTCCGAAGCCGGCGTGGATCCCGTGGCGTTCGAGCATCTGGTCTCGACGATTGACCGCTACGAACGCGCAATCGGCCGCGCCCTTGCCAAGACCTTCAACCTGCTGGGACGCGCTCAGAAGCAAAGGGACGGCGAAGCGGTGCCGTCCGAGGTCGTTGTCGAGTTCCTGTGGTGAGCGGAGGGCGAGATGACCACCGAACTGATGGAGGCGACGGAACTGGACGAGGGCGCGGAATCTATTGCCCGTGCGGAGATAGAGCGCTCCTGCGACGCGGCGCTGGCAAGCATCTCCAACATGCTCGCGACGCTCTCGGAGACGGCGGCGCGCACGCGGGGCTCGATGCCCGCCGAACAGCGCATCCTGCGCCTCGTGCGCGCCCTTCGCCTGCTGGAGGAGCGACGCGACGCCGGGCCGGATGACGCGGACATCGCCTTGCGCGGGTTGAAGCGCTTTGTGGTGTGGTGCCAGCACAACGCCAACGAAGCGCAGATGGAGAAGCTGCGTCCGCTGGTGCGGCGGTACCTCGACGAGCTCAAGGCGACCTACAGCTAACCGTGACGGGGGCGGGGCGGCGCAAGGTTAAGGCTCCTGACAAAACAAACCGCTGAGGAGGCCATAGATGGGCATCTGAGAGGGGCAGTCCCGCCCCTGGCGGCGGGACAGAGCAGGCGATCAGTTGAGCAGTAGAGCAGGTGAGGAAGGCAGAACGCCCCGCTACCCACGGGAGGCCGTCAGCGGCGTGATCCGCAGCAGGCGGCAGCAGTGGGGCTCCACGGGCGCGGAGATCATGCGCGTGAAGGTTCCCAGGTCCTCGCGCGCCCACAGGTCGCGCACGCCGCACTCGCGTCGGTCGTGGACGCCCAGCGCCTCCCAGGCGGCGGTCATGGTCTTGCCGCGCCTGTCGTGGCGGTTGAACAAGCCCACGGCGACCGAGCCGTCCTGGAGGTGCTTGATCCAGGTCTCGGCGAAGTTGAACGGGCTCTCCGGGCCGCCCTCGCGGCCCAGGCGGTAGCCCTGGCGCCCGAGCGGATCCTGGTCCACGGCGGTGACCTCGGGGTTGGTTATGATCTCACTTGTGGTCTCGGTCATCGCGCGCACGTCGCAGCCGAGCATGAGCGGCGCGGCCAGGATGCACCACAGCGTGAAGTGGGTGCGGTACTCCTCGACGGTGCAGCCGCCGGCGGCGACGTTGCCCTCCCCGTGCATGCCGACCACCAGCATGTCGGGATCGTTCCAGTGGCCCGGGCCGGCGTACGGGTGGAGGTCGTGCTGCCGCTCGAAGCCGATGTCGGAAACCGAACCCCAGCTATCGTTGATGTCGCCGGTGGTGCGCCACATGTGCGCGCCGGCGCGCGTCGCGCCCCAGAGCCAGGGCTTCATCATGCCCCACTCGCACATGCTGAACACGATGGGCCGGCCGGTCATGCGCAGCGCCTGGCCCATGCGCTCGTAGAGTGCGCGCCCGTCAACGCCCATGGGTTTGTTGCAGAAGTCGTACTTGAGGAAGTCAACGCCCCACTCGGCGAAGGTCGCCGCGTCCTCCTCCTCGTGTCCGTAGCTGGAGGGCCGGCCGCCGCAGGTGAACGCGCCGGCGCAGGAGTAGATGCCGAACTTCAGCCCCTTCGAGTGCACGTAGTCGGCCAGCGCCTTCATGCCGCCGGGGAAACGCTGCGGGTCCGGCACCAGGCGGCCGCCCTCGTCCCGCTCCATGCGCTCCCAGTGGTCGTCAATGACCACGTACTCGTATCCGAGGTCCTTGAGGCCGTGCTCGACGAAGGCGTCGGCGGTCTCGCGGATCAGCGCCTCGTCAATGTTCGGCCCGAACGTGTTCCAGCTATTCCAGCCCATGGGGGGCGTCGCGGCGAGCATGGGTTCCTCCTGCAGTGCCGTAATCGAGAGCGGGGGAGGTTAGCATGAGCCGCCGGCAGGCGCAACCTACGGGAGCGACAGGTCCACCGGGTGGCGCACGCCAGGGCGGCGCTCGGCGTCGCGCAGTATCTTCACGTCCTCGTATGCTTCCCGGATGCTCGGAAGGTCCGGGGGCAGGGGGCCGTCGGTCTCGATGGCCTCGACGAAGCGGTCGTAGATCGTGGCGGCGGGCGCCTCGGGGAGGAACTCGCGCCGCTCGCCCTCGCGGGAGGCCACGATGCGCCGACCCTCCTCGGTGGACTCCTCGGTGATGCGCCATCCCTGGTCGGTGACCATGTAGAAGAACTCGATGTGCTCCCGGTCGTTGCCCTCGGTGCTGAACACCTCCAGGTCGGCCGCCCAGGTGATGAACAGGTGGGCGGACCCGCCGTCCTCGAAGTCGAGCTTCATGGACTCGGTGTCGGCGCAGCGCAGGTCAGGGTGGGCGTGGGTCTCGGTGGTGAACGTGCAGTGCGTGGCCGGGCGGCCCATCAGGTAGCGGGCCGTGTTCTGGTTGTGGATCATCGCGTCCATGAACGGTCCACCGTTCCTGTCCGGATCGGTGGCCCACTCGTTCCAGGTGGGGTAGTGGTGGAGCCATTCCTGGCGATAGAGTGCCAGCCGCCCCAGCTCGCCGCCGTCGAAGAGGCGCTTGCAGGTCTCGATGAAGCCGTCCTCGACCCGGCGGTATTCGACTCCGCAGCGGACCTTGCTTTCGACCGCGTGCACCATCTCGGCGCACTCTTCGACGGAGGGCGCGAGCGG
>CAYFVS010000203.1:0-5786 GCA_964346565.1 uncultured candidatus Brocadiaceae bacterium
AACAGGTCCACCGAGCGGCGGCGGTGGCGGGTCTCCTGGTCGCGCAGTCCGTGCCACTTCTCCGGCGGGTTCAGCAGGGCCTTTGCCAGGGGGCGGAAGGTGTCCGCGAAGATGGTGATCTCGCCCGTGCGCGTGCGGGTCAGCTCGCCCTCCACGCCCACCAGGTCGCCCGCGTCAAGCTGCGCCTGGACCTCGAAGGCGTCCTCTCCCAGGCGCTTCTGCTGGAAGAACACCTGGATGCTGCCGGTCCAGTCCTTGATGTCGCGGAAGACGGCCCGACCGAGGTCGCGCTGGTTGGTGATGCGGCCGGCTGCGCGGACGGTTTCCCCCTCCAGCTCCTCGAAGCCGTCTACCAGGTCGCCGATGGGTGCGGCGTCCGGGAAGCGGCCTCCGTAGGGGTCGACGCCCAGCCGGCGCAGCTCCTCCAGCTTCGCCAGGCGGAAGTCTTCCGGCTCTATCAGGCTCAAGACGGCGTCCTCGCGGCGGGAGTGTCTGCGCGGAGGGCCGATTATAGCGGCGGGAGGGGGAGCCTCACAAGCGATTGGGCCTGCCCTGGCCTGCACTTGCGTGAGGGCGCGGTCTGCGACAATGTGTACGCGTGCCGGCCCGGATGCCGATGCACCCGAAGGCGTCGGGGGCGCACGGCCGATGGGGCTTCCGTCCCGACTGTGGGACTCAGTTGTTCTGGGACCGCGATGGAAGCGACGAGATAGACGCCTTCGCCGGCACCCTCGACGAGATGTCACTGTTCGCTGTGCCGCAGCAGTAGCGGCGGACGCTGGCGGCCAGCGGGAGAGACCCGTGCACGGAGGGCCATTCGAGCCTGACGCGCCCAGGCCCACGGAGTGGAGCCGGCGGCGCAAGCTGGTGCGGCAGGGGTTCAAGGACCTGGAGTACCTCCCCCGCGCGCATCCCGGCTGGAATGCCACGCTCGCCGCGCACGCATTCTCGGCGCGCAGGCGCCTGGTGGGACGGGCCGACCTGAACCTGTGGGCAGCGATGCACAACTGCGCGCCCAGCGCCCGCTACGCCGAACTCGGCCAGGACGCCATCGTGCTCTGGCACGGAACCACCCGCCCGCGGGCCGAGCGAATACGCGAGCACGGGCTGGCTCACTACCGCGGCGTCTGGGCCACGCTTGAGCCCGGCATAGCGCACGGCTACAGCCGAGGGCGGGGCGAACGCTACCAGGCCGGCGCCGCAACCATCGTGCTCGTCCTGGACCGACGGGAGACCCGCCCGGGCCGCGACTACGAGCTGGAGACCGACGAGGTGGCCCGCTTCCATCACGACCTGCCGCCGGACTCGGTTGAGTTCATCCTGTGGGACGATCGCATCGAGTTCGTGGGCTCGCAGTCCGCCGGCAGCCCCTCGCCCTGGGGAGTTGCGCGCTTCAAGAAGCGGGAGGGACAGTGGGTGCCCCTTTCGCAGCCGCCCGTGCGCCTGGACGCCGAGCGGTCCTACTCCACGCTCGCCGAATGGCTGGATCAGAGCGTAGGGCGGATCCTGGAGACCTTTGGCGCGGCTGCGGCCATCGAGGTCTTCTCCTCCCTCTACTCGACCATTGATCCCTGGGAGGCGCTCAGCCACGAGGAGGTCTTTGCCGCACTGGAAGAGGCGTGCGCGGAACCACGCGTCCGGCACGGGCTGAGGACGTTCAGCCTGCAGGCGGACCCCTGAAGACGGCGAAAGGGCGGCCAGGAGCGCCGCTGTCACACGTACCACCAGTGTTCGGGGCTGACAGCCTCCAGGCGGAACGCCCGCTCGGCCTCGGGGAGGGATTCGAGCAGGTCCTGCGCCCGACGGCCGATGCTCTCGACGGCGATCTCCACGTTGCGCCGCCCCGCCTCGGCGCTGGCGTGCTCGCGGGGGTCCAGCCCGCCGATGCCGTCCGGCGGCCGCATGTCCGGCGCGAGGGGGCCGTCGCCTAGGGCGGCGAGGTCCACCAGGTCGGGGTAGAAGAACATCATGTTTGATGTCTCCCACTTGGCTGCGTGGTCTGCGCCGCACTCCCCGCCGTGCTCGTCCGCCCATTCGGGCATGACCTCGAACAGGGCGTCGCCTGCCACCGTGCCGTCTGCCGTGACCGGGTCCAGGCCCCGGCGGATCATCTCGAGCTGCTCCCGGATGTCGTGCCCGGACACGCCGATGATGACGCGGCAGCCGGTCGCCTTCAGGCGCTTGAACAGGGCCGTCACCATGGGGACCTTCCAGCGCAGGTCCTCCTCCTTGAGCGTGCCGTCGGCCATGGCGGCGGAGGGGAAGAAGACGGGCGGATAGACCACGCCGCCATACTGCTCGGCCACCTTGACCAGGAAGGCGTGGGCTTTCAGAGCGTCGTTGCCCAGCGGCAGGTGGCGCCCGTGCCACTCGATGAGCCCGAACGGCACGTAGACGGCTGGGAACGCACGCAGCGCCCGCTCAAGCTGGGCGGGGCGCATGAACTGCATCTGCACGTCGCGCGGAAGCGAGTTGTCCATGGGCGGCCTCCTGAATGGCCTGAGGGGCGGGCCATGCTACCGGGCGGCCCTTGCGCTTTCAACGGCCACGGCCCTGGCCTCCGAACGTCCGGTTCGCAGCCGGGGGAGTGGAGTGCGCTGCATGACATGCGCATACTGAGCCACAAACGAGGAGACTCCGACAGGGAGGTAGGCGGAAGTCCGAATACTGTCAATCCTCTCCTCATAGGTCTCTGACGCAACGTCAAGTCACATGCACAGATGACAACACCTCCTTCATCTTGGCCATTGACATGCCGCGGCGTCAAGCTTACAGTGCATGAGGTTCGTCGAAGAGCGGGAGCAACTCCCGGCCGTGGCGGTTCGCACGGTGTGGAGCTTGTCGCAGCGTACGCGGTCGCGTCCGAGGTTGCCACACGATTGCCGCAGTGCAGGCAGCTGTTGTCACACCAGCCAGCCCCAATGCGGCAGTGTCTGTGTATATGGAATTGCACCGACGTGCACCGCTCTGCGGGGGCGCGGCTGACGGTGGCAGGCGAACGGCACGCTTCTGGTATGTGCTTGTACTACTGGACCTTACAGCTAGAAGAACCAGGGGCTTCGGGGCCGCGACGACCAACTGCCGCTATCTGTGCGACTGTGCCAAATCGGTTACGCAACGTGCCGGCTCAGCCACTGACATAAGAGACAACTTCTGCCTACAATGGCGCGTGCGTTGTGTTTCGGGCGTGTGGGCCGGGCCACTCGTACGTTCGGGACCCCGGCGCACCGGCGATGAAGCATGAAGAGGTCATTAGCGTGGGACAAACGTTCTTTCACATGGAGGTGAGGTCCGTGCAGACTTGTGGATAGTGTGGCGCGTGTCCCGACCGAGGGGGTACGGGTGGAGATGAGCAGGGACTGCTTTGTGTGCTACACCCCTGAGGAGCACGATGTCATGAGGATTGGTAATGGAAGCGTAGCCCGTGTGACGAAGGGTTTGTTCGTCTTGTCCGTGTTGGTCGTCGCGTGCGTGCGGGCCCCCGTGGCGCATGCAGACATGAGTGTCGGCATCGGCTGTTGTGACCACAGATGGTGGTCTGCGGTGGCTGACCCGTTCAAAGACGGCTACCAGAATGTCAACCCGAACGATCCTAACCCTTTCAAGCAGACGTTCCTCGACGAGATGTCCATGTTCTCTGTCCTGCGGATGATGGACCTCAATCAGACGAACGACATGGACGACATAGACGCCCATAGCCCCCACTGGAGCGAACGGAGGCAGAAGAGCGACCCGAACCAGAGCACGGTCTGCTACGAGTGGCAGATCGAGCTGGCCAACCAGGTGGGGAGAGACATCTGGGTGTGCATGCCCCACAACGTGGACTCGGATTACCCCTACCAGCTGGCCACGCTGATCAGGGATAACCTGGACCCGAGCTTGAAGTGCTACATCGAGTACTCCAACGAGACCTGGAACGGCATCTTCGGGCAATGCCATTACTGCATCGCCGAAGGCCTTGCCCTGGGGTTGGACTCCAACGAGTACGTCGCCGGCTACAAGTATCACGCGTACCGGGCCGTGCGGATGTTCGAGGCGTTCGAGGATGTCTTCGGCAGCCAGATGTCGAGCCGCGTCCGCAAGGTCATTGCCGGTCAGTCGGGCAACACCTGGATGGCCGACAGGCACATGGAGGTCGTGAATGACCCCCAACTGAACCCGAGCGGGATACAGCCGGACTGCTATGCCGTCGCTCCCTACGTGGGACTTAACGCCACGACGTTGCAGGGCCTGTGGGACGACCTGCCCGCGGTGGTGGCGGAATGCCAGGCCATCAAGGACTGGTGCGACGCGGAAGGACTGGCGCTGCTCGCCTACGAAGGCGGCCAGCACATATACCAGGACAACGCCGATGTCGTCAGCAGAGATCCCGGCATCTACGATTGGTACATCGCTTACAACGACGACATGAACCAGTTCTTCAGCGTCTTCTGCCACTACGCAAACTACACAGGGTACTCGAGCGGCAACGCCTTTGGCCTGAAGGAGTACCAGGGCCAGCCGGAGAGCGAGGCGCACAAGTACCGTGCAGTGAAGGACTGGATCGAAAGCCACAGCGGTGGCCCTGGCAATGATCCGCCCAACGCCAACAACGATTCGTACAGCACCGACGAGGACGTGACGCTCAACGTCTCTGCGCCGGGCGTGCTCGCGAACGACAGCGATCCGGACGGCGACAGCCTGTCCGCCTCCAAGGCGTCCAATCCCTCGCACGGCTCGGCCACGGTCAACTCCGACGGCAGCTTCACCTATACGCCGGACCCCGGTTACAGCGGAAGCGACAGCTTCACCTACACCGCAAGCGACGGTGAGCTCACCGATACGGCCACGGTGAGCATCACGGTGAACCCAGCCGGCGGCGACACCACGCCGCCGGCGGCGCCGACCGGCTTGACGGCCACAGCCGGCGACGGTCAGGTATCGCTGGACTGGGACGACAACACCGAGCCCGATCTGGACAGCTATGAGGTCTACCGGGACACTACCAGCGGTGGTCCCTACATCAACGTTGCCACCGTCTACGGCGGCAGCGATTACACCGACACCGGCGTGACCAACGGCACCACCTACTACTACGTGGTGACGGCGGCGGACACGTCAGCCAACGAGTCCAGCTACTCCAACGAGGCCTCGGCAACGCCGCAGGCCGGCGGAGGCGGTGGTGAGATCTTCTCGGACGGCGACTTCAACGCTGTGAACGAGGGCAACTTCACGGCCGGCTCCAGCACGCTGGAAGTCGTCTACTGCCCGGATGGTAACACACTGCCGTACGGCGCAGTGCAGAACACCTCCGGCGGCAGCCCGGGCAACTGGCTTGACCTGGGTGCCTGGGAAAGCAAGTCCATGATCGGCGTGGCCGCTCCGAGCGGAGGGGCGACGTGGACGTTCGAGTTCGACTGGGTCTACGACCAGAGCACCGTCTGGCAGCCGCCGGCCTTCAACGTCGTGGGTCTGACCAACGGTCAGACTCGCACCAAGAGCGGTGGCGGCACCCAGTTTGACAGCCTGGCCCTGTCGTCGAACCACTCCGACTGGCAGGCCAAGAGCATCGAGGTGGCCATCCCGTCCGGGTACGACGTGATCGTGATCGAATGGTTCACCGACACGCTCGAGGACGGCGTCGGCGTGGATAACGTCAGCATCGTCGGACCAGGCGGCCCTCCGCCGAACGACCCGCCGACGTGCAGCATCACCTCGCCGTCTGACGGCGCAACGTTCACCGAAGGCGATGACGTCGTAATCAACGCCGACGCATCCGACAGCGACGGCAGTGTCACGAAGGTGGA
>CAYFVS010000204.1:0-12782 GCA_964346565.1 uncultured candidatus Brocadiaceae bacterium
CACGTGCAGGCTGTCGCGGTCGGCCTCGCTGTAGACCGCCACCGTGGTAATGTCCAGCTCTTTGCAGGCGCGGATGACGCGCAGGGCGATCTCGCCCCGGTTGGCTATGAGCACTCGGCTGAACATGCTACGCTCGATCGAAAGGGGAAAGCGCCGGCCTCAGAGGGCGCAGCTCAAGCCTCGGCCGGCTCGACCAGGAACAGCACCTGGCCGAACTCCACCGGCTCTGTGTCCTGTACGAGTATCTCCACGATGGTGCCCGCCACCTCTGCCTTGATCTCGTTCATGACCTTCATGGCCTCGATGATGCAGACCACGTCTTCGGCGTCCACCTCGGAGCCGATGCTGACGTAGGGCTCGGCGCCGGGGTTGGGGGCCCGGTAGAAGGTGCCCACCATGGGGGAACTGATCTCAATGAGGTTCTCCTCCCTGGCCGGCGGGGCTGGTTCATGGTGGAGCTGGGCCGGCGACTGGAGGGCGGGATGGTAGCCGGGCGGGTGCTGGAGCTGGGCCGGGTCCATCGCACCGGCCGGGAACGGAGCTGGCATCCTGGTCCTGCATATCCTCACCCGCAGGTCCGGCTCCTCCACCTCGAGTTCCGCCAGGTCGTGCTCCGCCATTATCCTGATCAGCTCGCGGATCCTCTCGACCGGTTCCATGGGGTCTCACCCCTTGAGTTCAGTCGTTGTCGGCCGCTGGTGCCCCCGCTGCCGGAGTCAGCTCTGCCGGCCGGCGCGGCAGCTCGGTCAGCACCTCGTGCCCGTCTGGCGTGATCAGCGCCATTTCCTCGATGCGCACACCCATCCGACCGGGCAGATAGACGCCGGGCTCCACCGTCAGCACCATCCCCGGCAGCAGCACGGTGTCGCTGCCGGGTCCCAGTCTTGGGTCCTCATGCACTGCGAGGCCGACTCCGTGCCCCATGCCGTGGTCGAAGCGGTGTCCATACCCCGCTTTGGCGACCACGGCCCGGCCGGCCGCGTCGGCCTCTCCACACTTCGTGCCCGGTCTCAGTTGCCCAAGTACGGCCGCCTGAGCCTCCAGGACGACCTCAGCAAGGTCTTCTGCCGCCTGAGGGATTCTATCTACGCACACCAGGCGTGTCAAGTCGCAGCAGTAGCCGCGCCGCCGCGCCCCCCAGTCTATCAGCAACGTCCCGCCCGCCCGCAGCTCGGCTCCGCCGGCAACCGCGTGGGGCACGCTGGCCCGCTCGTCCGCGGCGCAGATGATGTCGAAGGATGCCTTCTCGGCTCCTCTGAGGCGCATCTCGTACTCCAGAAGCGCCGCCAGGTCGCGCTCGGTGCGGCCGGGCCGCACCTCCGGCAGCACGGCCAGGAACGCTTCCTGCGCCGCAACCAGGGCGGACCGGATGGCGGCCACCTCGTCGGCGTCTTTGCGCCGTCGCATCGTCTCCACCACTCCCGTCCGCCCGGCCATCAGGTCCAGGGCCGGCGCGGCCTCCTTCAGCGCCATGTAGCCCGCGTAGGGGAGGTTTTTCGCGGCGAAGGCCAGCCGCTCGATGCCCAGCGACCTGCACAGGGCGGCTACGGTCTGGGCCATGGGGCGATGCCGGCTCACCACCTCGTCCACCGCCGCCGCCCGTTGTGCCTCTTCCACGTAGCGGGAGTCGGTGATCAGAACGGACCGGTCCCCCGTAACAAGCAGCGTGGCGTCCTGCCCGTCGAACCGGCTCAGGTAGCGCACGTTCAGCTCGTCCACCACCCAGTAGCTGCCCAGTCCCAACCAGTCCAGCCGGCGGTGCAGCTCCGCGATGCGGTCTTTGTGTTCGGACATGCCTGTCGGTCGCGGCCTGTGATGGGGGCATTATACCGCTTGATGGTGGGCGAGGCACCCGCAGAGCTTGACCGGCCGGGCGAGGGGCTGTAGACTGACCCGGACCTTTGGGGTGCAGTCTTTGTCTTCGCGGCGGTGGGCGGACTGTTCTGGTTGGAAGGTGGAAGGAGCCTCGGAATGCCCCTATCGCGACGTGACCTGATGAAGCTGGGCGCCGTCGTGACGGCCCGGCTCCTGGTGGAGCCGTCACGAACGGCGGAAGTGCGGCAAGCCGGGGCGGACTCCCCCAACGTGGTGTTTGTCCTGGCTGACGATCAGGGCTACGGCCAACTGGGCTGCTACAGCGATACCTATACTCCTGAAATGCTGGCGTCGAAAGGCACGTGCACGGGCTCGCAGTTGGAGGCATTCTGCGCCGCGGCACGGCGTGCCACGCCGCATGTGGACCGTCTTGCTCGGGAGGGCATGCGACTGCTGGACGTGCACAGTGCTCCCACGTGTGCTCCGTCGCGCGCCTGCCTGCTCACCGGGTGCTATCCGCATCGTTTCGGCGTGTACGCTAACGCGGACATCATGCTGACGGGCGTGCCCAAGCAGGCGTTCTTCCTGCCGGAGCTGCTCAGGCGCGCCGGGTACCGGACGGGCATTGTGGGCAAGTGGCACCTTGGGAGCGGAGAAGGGCAGCACCCGCTGGACCGCGGGTTCGACATGTTCTTCGGCTTCGATGCGGCGGCGACAGACAAGTGGGCATCCGGCGAGCTATACCGCGATCGCGAACGGGCTGCGCCCGTCGGTTTCCTGACCGAGCAGATCACCAAGGAAGCGGCCCGGTTCATGCGCGACAGCGTGGCCCGGGGCAACCCCTTCTTCCTTTACGTCGCGTACAACGCGCCCCACGGCCCGCGCCCAGCCCCGCCTCCCCTCTACCGCCTGCCCTTCGAGGATCTCCGCCGGCAGCCGCGGTATCTCTATGCCTACGTCCGGGCACTGGACGAGGGAGTCGGACGATTGCTCGACATGTTGGAGGAGCTGGGCATTTCCGAGAACACGTTGGTGGTCTACGCAAGCGACAACGGGGTGTGGGTTGGCGGCTGCCCGCCCGGGAACGGTAGGTACCGGGGAGGCAAGCGGACCCTCTGGGAAGGGGGGCATCGGGTGCCGATGGTAATTCGCTGGCCGGGCCACGTCCCGGCGGGGCGGGACGGTCACGCCCTCACCCACTTCATGGACGTGCTCCCCACGGTGCTCGCGGCCGCCGGGGTCCGCCTGCGCCATGACGTGGCCCTGGACGGCGTCAACATGCTCCCGGTGTGGCTGGGCCGCACGGCTGCCCTTCCGGGGTCGCGCACGTTGTTCTGGGCCTGCCCGCACCGTCGAAGCGATGCCCACTGGATACTCGAATGGCAAAAGTGGCAGCAGACCGATGGACGGAACAGGTCGCCGTTCGCCTTCCTGCCGGCGGGCTGGATGGTCCGCCAGGGGGCCTGGAAGCTGATCAACCCCGGCACCCAGCAGGTGGAGCTCTACAACCTGGAACTGGATCCTGGGGAGAAGGTTGACCGTGCTGTCGGCAACCCGGAGATGGTGCGGCAACTCGGGGAGGCATACCGGGCCTGGATCCGCCAGATGCCGCGGCCGCTCCGATGGGGCGAGCGAAAGTGGAGGGACCTGCTGGCCTGCCCGTGAGCCCCGACCGCAAGGGCCGTGATCCGTCGTTGACACGAGGGGGCCGCGGGCCTAGGATTGCCAGGCGGATAGGAACGCATGAGCCGGTTCATCTAAGTGCGTCAGGGCCAACCGGAAGGAGCAGCAGGTGGGGCGCTTCCGCCTTACTCGCAACGTGGCGTCGGTTCTGCTCCTGGTTGTTCTGCTAGCCGTGCTGGCGGCGATTCTGGTGTTCCAGAGACAGGCCCAGCCGGCCTCTGAAGGCCCCGCTCCCGCCCGACAGCGGGCCGCGCAGGACGAGGCATCCGCGCCGGAGGCATGGTACCCCCGGAAACTCCAGCCCCCGAACGAGTCCCGTTTCTTCCCCCCCGAGCAGCTAGCGGGCGTGACGCGGTGCAGGTACCAGCTGGAGCACGTTTCCCGGGACTGCCTGTTGTTCAACGAAAGCGGCGCTGTCGAGAGAGAGGTCACCCCTGCCGCGGGACAGCGCCTGATGTTCGCGGTAGGGGCGGACTATCGGCCGAGGGGGACGTGGTGGGACTCGGTCGAGTTCCGCCTCATCGCCCGTCCGCAGGGGGGCTCGGAGCGCCTGCTGTGGCGTAATGCGTGGACGAAGGATTTCCCCCGCCACAGTAGGTGGACTCCCCTGTCGGTGGATCTGAGCGAGTTCGCCGGCACGCCGACCCGGCTGGAGTTCCGCGTGGACATCTGCGTGGAGGGCTATCCGGGCCGGCCGCCTCCTGTCTGCCTGGTGTCGGTGCCCCGCCTGACGGAGTCGGCCCCCGCGCGGCCGTTGCCGCAAGCCCAGGGCGTTGAGGGCGCCGAAGGGCGGCCGAACGTCATGCTGTGGTCAATCGAGACCACCCGGCGCGATCACCTGAGCCTCTATGGCTACCATCGCCCCACGACGCCGTTCCTCGAGGAGCTGGCGGAGGAAGCCGTGGTCTTCGAGCGCGCCTACGCCCAGTGCTCGTGTACGAAGCCCTCGGTCTCCAGCATGCTGACCGGCCTGTATCCCTCCCAGCATGGGGCGTGTGGCACCCTGAAACGGCTGGCGGACCCCCTGGTCACCGTCGCGGAGACACTGCGCAAAGAGCAGTATATGACGGCCGCGGTCACGACCATGTATCACATCCAGCCCCGGTTCAACTTCGGCCAGGGGTTCGACATGCAGAGCCATACGGGTCCGGTGTACGGGGACGCACTGAACGAGGAGATCTTCCGCTACCTGGACCAGGAGGCGGTCTGTCCCTTCTTCCTCTTCGTTCACAGCGCTGACCCGCACGGGCCCTACCACGCGCCGGGTCACTTCAGGGAGTTCTTCAACACCGACTACGACGGACGGCTCAGAAGGTCCACCGATCTCAACCCGGCCGACATGCGCAGAGGAACGCTGCAGATCAAGACTCCCCGGGAGGTCGAGTACATCGTCGCCCGCTACGACAGCCAGTTGCGCTACATGGACAGCTGCATGCGGCGGTTCGTGGAGGGGCTGAAGCGCCGGGACCTGTGGGAGAACACGCTCCTGATCATCACCGCCGACCACGGGGAGGAGTTCCAGGAGCACGGAAGCTGGGACCACAGCATGAATCTGTGGGTGGAGAAGCTGATGATCCCGCTGGTGGTCAAGCTGCCGGGCGGGCGGCTCGGCGGCACCCGGGCTGGCGGGCTCGTCAGCCACGTGGACCTGGCGCCCACCATCCTGGGTGCCGTGGGCGTGGAGGCTCCTTCCTGCTGGCCGGGCGTTGATTTCCTGTCCGGCCTCTACACACAAGGCAAGAGCCCCCGACGGCGTCACTACGCCGAGTATGTGCCAGGCGACACCCCAGGCTCCGAGCGACATTACAGCCTGATTACGGATCGGCACCAGTACATCGGGATCTACCAGGGGGCCCCGGGCTCGCTTCGGGAGCAGCACCTGTTCGACCTGGTGGCCGACCCGCTGGCACAGAAGGACCTGGTGGACGAGGGAGGCGAGGTTCTGGCCGAGTTCTCCCGTCTGCTGCGCCGGCGCTACGGCCATCTGGGCTACACGCTTGTCGCCAACGGCGGCGGGCCTCCCCGCACCTACCAGGGCACCATCCGAACCGACAGTCGCTTCGAAGCCGTCGAGAGCGAGCGGATCGAACAGGACGACCAGGTCGCCGTCTCCGAGGACGGCAAGGTCCTCAGCTTCCGGCTGACGGTCGGGCCGAGTGACGACGTGGTGCGGTTCTGGACGCATCCGCCTGACAGCGCCGTGACCGTGGCGGCCGAATCGGGAGAAGGCGAAGATGTCGCCCTGCGGGTCGGCAGGGCATCTGAAGCGGCGCGGTTGCCCTACAGGGCGCCGAGGGGCAGAGGCGACCTGGACGTGGATTTCGGCGATGAAGTGGGCTACGCAGTGGGCGCGGAGACGGCACTGCTCATGTGGCGGCGTGGCGTCCATGCCCGCCACGAGTCCGAGGAGGTAATACCTGATCAGGAAACCCTCCATGGGCTGCAGGACCTCGGCTACCTCTGACCTTCAGCGCACTGGCTCCGCCCGCTCTGCGGCCCCCTCACCGTTTGACACCAGCCGGCTGTCTCCGTAGGATGGAGGCCCGCACTCACGTGGGCTTCTGGACGGCCTGCGGGCATTCATCTCGGGCTGCCAGGGAAAGGATCCCCTTGCGCTTGCCATCTCCTCGGAAGACGGGCTTCGTCGTCCTGCTGCTCAGTGCGCTGGCGCTGGCGTTGGCGCGGCCGGTGCACGCGTACATCGATCCGGGCACAGGCGGGGCCGCTTTCAGCGCGCTGGCGCCCGTGCTGGCCATGATCGGCGTGGTGGTGGCCGCTGCGCTGGGGTTCGCGCGCAATTACGTGCGGCTGGCCTTTGCGCTGGTGTGGCGACACCGGTTGGTGGCGCTGCTGGTGGGCGCGTTGGTCGTTGCCGTTGCGCTGCTGGTTTGGTTTCGGCTGGCAGGCGGCGCCCTCGCCGGCTGAGGCGGCGACTGCAGTGTGGCAGGATCGGAGGACCCGATGGCGCTTTCACGGCGCGCGCTGCTGAAAGGGGCCGGCATAGCCGCCGGGGCGGCAGCGGCGGGCTTCCTCGTCACCCGGCCCAGGCAGGGAAGCCGTGCGCCGAGCAGGAAAGCGAGATCCCCACGGATGAAGCGCTTCGACAAGGTCATCGTGCTGGGCATTGACGGGCTGGACCCCGACATCCTCGGGATGCTGAGCGGGGAGGGCGCTGTGCCCAACTTCGACGCCCTTCGGGCGGCCGGCTGCGCGGGTCCCCTCGGCACGATCTCCCCCGCGCAGAGCCCGGTGGTATGGACCACCCTGGCCACGGGCACGAATCCGGCCAGGCACGGCGTGTTCGACTTCATCCAGCGCGACCCGGAGCGGCCGCTGCCGTACCTGTCCATCTGTCGGCAGGAGGGCGGGGGCCTGCTGCGCTCTGCCCGCTACGCGAAGCCGCGACACAACGACGCCTTCTGGGACGTGCTCGGCCGGCAGGGCGTGCCCGTGAGCGTGATCCGATGGCCGGTGACCTTCCCCGCGGAGGAGATCAACGGCCGCATGCTCAGCGGGCTCGGCGTGCCGGGCATCCGGGGTACCCTCGGGCACTACACCTTCTACACCGACGATCCCGAGTCGTTCCCCGACATGCCGCCCGACCGCCTGACGGAGGTGACCGTCAGCGACGGCAAGGTGGAGTCCACGGTGGAGGGTCCGCGGGTGCGCGGGCTGCGGGGCGTCTCTGCGGCCACCATCCCGCTGAAGCTCTCCTGGGCCGACGGAGGCGGCGTGGACCTGCAGGCCGGAAAGGCGTCGGTTCGCCTGGCGCCGGGCCAGTGGAGCGACTGGACGACGCTGGAGTTCTCCGCCGGCGCACTGAAGACGGTCACGGGCATGGCCAAGTTCTACCTGGTCAGCCGCGAACCCGCGGTCAGGCTCTACATGACGCCCCTGGAGCCCGACCCGCGAGACCCCGCCTTCAACATCGCCAGCCCCGAGGGCTACGCGGCGGAGTTGGCCGAGGCCATGGGCCCCTACCACACGCTGGGGATGCCGGAGGACACCAAGGCGCTGAACGAAGGCGCGATGAGCGAGGAGATGTTCGTTGAGCAGTGCAACGAGATCACCGAGGAGAGGTTCGCGCAGTTCTGGCATGAGTTCGAGCGCTTCCGGGAGGGCGTGCTGGCGTTCGTATTCGACGCCTCCGATCGCGTCCAGCACATGTTCTGGTGCGAGAACGAGATGGACGACCTGCGGGTGGCCCGTCTGAGCCCGCGCATCCGCGAGCACTACCTGCTGATGGACAAGTTCATGGGCCGGCTGCTGAAGGCGATGGACGACGAGACGGGCCTGGTGCTGGTCAGCGACCACGGGTTCGCCAGCTTCGACACGTGCTTCGACCTGAATGCCTGGCTTGTCGAAGAAGGATTCATGACCCTGACCGCCGACCCCGCCGGCATGGACGAGGAGGAGACGGCGCTCTACCGGCTGGTGGACTGGTCCAAGACCGTGGCCTACGGATGCGGGTTCTCCAGCTTGTACGTCAATCTGAGGGGCCGCGAGGGCCACGGCGCGGTCGAGCCGGCCGATGCGCCGGATATCGTGGCCCGTCTGGCCGAACGGGCGGCTGCCTACCGGGACGGCGGCCGGGCGGTGGTGGAGCTGACGCCGCGGGGCGACCTCTACGACGGGCCCCTGCTGGAGGAGGCGCCCGACATGGTCCTGAGCACAGCGCCCGGCTACCGCATGGGCTGGCAGACGGCCGTGGGAGGAGTGGCCCCCGAGGTGCTCAGTCCCAACGAGAAGCACTGGTCCGGCGATCACATCGTGCGCCCCGCTGCCGTGCCCGGCACCATCATGTCCAACGTCCCGCTCGAACTGGACGGCGCGGGCGCGCCAGACGTGGCGCCCACGGTGCTGGCCATGCTCGGGCTGCCCGCCACGGCCGACTGCGACGGCGCCTGCCTGCTGCCGGGCGCAGAGGCCTGACCGCTGCGGCGTGTCGCTTCTCTTTGACCGGTGCCCCGAGCCATGCTGCATCCGGATGACTACAGCTACCGGGCCGCCGTGCGGCTGGTGGGCCGCCTGCGCGAGGCGGGGCACCGGGCTCTGCTGGCTGGCGGCTGCGTGCGCGACATGCTGCTGGGCCGGCGGCCAAAGGACTACGACGTTGCCACCGGCGCCACGCCAGCACAGGTGCAGGAGCTGTTCGACAGAACCGTGGCCGTGGGACAGCAGTTCGGCGTCTGCCGGGTCATGCTCGGGGGGGAGTGGTTCGAGGTGGCCACCTTCCGCCGCGAGAGCGGTTACTCCGACGGTCGCCACCCGGACCAGGTCGAGTTCTGCGCGCCCGAGGAGGACGCCCGCCGGCGCGATTTCACCATCAACGCCCTGTTCTACGATCCGGTCGCGGACGAAGTGCGCGACTATGTCGGCGGCACCGAAGACCTGGAGCGGGGCGTCGTGCGTGCGGTGGGGCGGCCGGAGGAGCGGTTTCGGGAGGATCACCTGCGGCTGATTCGCGCGGTCCGCTTCGCGGCACGGTTCGGCTTCCTCATCGAGGAGGAGACGCGCCGGGCGGCGCGCGATCTGGCGCACCTCGTGGTCCAGGTCAGCCCCGAGCGCCTGCAGGAGGAACTGCGCCTGATACTGACCGACGAGCATCCCGCCGAGGCGTTGCGCCTGGTGGACGAGCTGGACATGCTCGAGCACGTCTTCCCAGAGGTGGAAGCGACCAGAGGTTGCGAGCAGCCGGAGAACTACCACCCCGAGGGCGACGTCTTCGTGCACACCATCCTGACGGTGGAGAAGCTGGGGCCGCAGCCGGACTTCGAGCTGGCGGCGGCGGCCCTGCTGCACGACATCGGCAAGCCGCCGGCCAGCCGCCGGGCCGGGCCGAAGTGCTTCCCCGAGCACTGCCGCATCGGCGCCCGAATGGCGCAGGAGGTCTGCCGTCGCCTGCGCATCTCGAACCGCGAGACCGAACGCATCTGCTGGCTGGTGGAACGGCACCTCTACTTCAAGGACGCCCGCAACATGCGCGAAAGCACGCTGAAGCGGCTCTTCGCCGAGCCGGGCTTCGAGCAACTGGCCGAGCTGCATCGCGCCGACGCCCTGGCCAGTTGGGGCAACCTGGAGGCCTACGAATACGTGATGCGCCGGCGCGAGGAGATGAGCCGGGAGGAGGCCGAGCCCCCGCCCTTGATTGACGGCAATGACCTCATCGAGATGGGCTACGAGCCGGGGCCGATGTTCGGCGAGGTGCTCGAGCGGGTGCGCGACGCGCAACTCGAAGGTGAGGTAACCACGCCGGAGGAGGCCCGCCGTGTCGCGCGAGAACTGGCCGAGTTGCTGCAGAGCGGGAGGTCTGCGTAGACGCTGGCGCGGCTACTGCTCGGGCGTCTCCCACGGTTCCGGCAGGGGTATCCAGGGGCGGCGCATGGTGCGGGCGAACATGACCGCACCGAACACCACGCCCGCCAGGCCGATGGCCTGGAAAACCGTCAGCCCGCCCAGCGCGCCCACCGGCTCGGTGTCGGCCCGGAAGAACTCGTTCCAGTAGCGCGCCGTGCCGTAGAGTATCAGGTAAAGCCAGGCAATCTGGCCCGGACGCCACCGCCGCGGCAGCAGGTAGCTGAGGATGCCGAAGATGGCCAGGTTGTAGGCCACCGCGTAGAGCTGGGTCGGGTGCACAGGGAGGGACCACCGGTCCGACCGCATGACCAGCCCGCGCACAACGTGGTCCCGAAACGCCGGGCTGCCCAGCCGTTCCTCCCCGCCCACCTGGCTGATCACCTTCGGGAAGCGCACCCCCACCCACGCGTCGGTGATTTTGCCATAGCAGCACCCGTTCAGGAAGCACCCGATCCGCCCGAACGCGTGTCCCAGCGGTACCAGGCTTGCCGCCAGGTCGAGTGTTGCGCGGATCGGCAGCTTGCGCAGCGCCATGCCGCCCAGCAAGCCGCCCGCCCCGCCGATTAGTCCGCCGAAATAAGTCAGCCCGCCCTCGTGCAGGAACAAGATGCGCCACGGCTCCCCGGCGAACGCCGACCAGTGGTGCGCCACGTAGAAAGCGCGCGCACCCACGATGCCCCCCAGCAGGCCGAGCACGGCCGCGTCGAACAGGGCCAGCGGATTCAGGCCCAACCGTCGCCCACGCCGCTGCAGCAGGTAGAGACACAGGAGGAATCCCACAAGGATCATGAACCCGTAGGAGGCGATCGGGAAGCTCCGCCCCCCAGGCAGCGGCACGCGGAACAGGTAGGGATGCATGGTTGTCTCACCCGGTTTCGCTGAAGGGCATGTTGTCTATCAGTCGAGTCTCGCCCACGTGCACGCCGAGCACGGCCACGGCCCGGTCGGTCACCGTCTCAACCGGCTGGAGCGTCTCCCTGTCCACGATCTCCACGTAGTCGGGACGGACGAGGGGCGTTTCGCCGATGATGCGGTTCATGGCCAGCCGCAGGCGGGCGGCGTCGGTGTCTCCCTCCGCGTGGCGTCGCTTGGCCTCCATGAGCGCCTCGTAGAGGCAGACGGCGCTCTGGCGCTCACCGGCGTCCAGGTATTCGTTGCGGGAACTGACCGCCAGGCCGTCCTCCTCCCGGATGGTGGGCATGACGCGGATGTCCACGTCCATGTCCAGGTCGCGCGCCATGCGCCGGACGACCACGGTCTGCTGGAAGTCCTTGCGGCCGAAGTGGGCCCGATCGGCGGGGATGATGTGCAGCAGCTTGCAGACTACCGTCAACACGCCGCGGAAATGCGTGGGCCGGAACTCACCCTCCAGCACTTGCGCCAGCCCTTCCTGGACCACGTAGGTGCAGAAACCATCCGGATACATCTGCTCGTCGCCGGGGTTGAAGACAAGGTCAACCCCGCGCTGCTCGGCCACCTGGCAGTCGCGCTCCAGCCGGCGGGGGTACTCCTTCAGGTCCTCCCCCGGGCCGAACTGGGTGGGGTTCACGTAGATGCTGACCACCGTGCGGTCGCACCCGCGCACGGAGGCGTCCACCAGGCTGAGGTGCCCCTCGTGCAGGGCACCCATGGTCGGCACGAACCCCACGCTCAGGCCTTCCGCCTGCCAGGCGCGCACGATTCCGTGCGCCTCCTCCGGCTCCGGGGTTCGTTGCAGCGTCACAGCGTCGTCTCCCTCATTCGGCGTACGGCTCGACGGCCCCGCCGATGACCTCCAGCGCGTGGGGTACGACCTGCATCAGGTAGGGCACCAGCTCGCGTACGGCCGACGTGCTGCCGGGCAGGTTGACGATGAGCGTGCCGCCGCGTATGCCGGCCGTTGCGCGGGACAGCATGGCACGGGGAGTGCTCTCCAGCCCCCGCGCCAGAAGTGCCGTGCTGATGCCGGGCGCCTCGCGCTCGACCACCCGGCGGGTGGCCTCCGGCGTCACGTCGCGGGGGGCCAGACCGGTGCCGCCGACGGTCAGGACCAGGTCAACCCTCCGGGAGCACCACTCCAGCAGCGCCGCCTCAACCAAGCCCGCCTCGTCCGGCACGACGCGCGTCTCGACTACTTCGGCGGCCTCGGCCAGCGCCTCGGCGGCCGCCGCGCCGCTGCGGTCCCGCTCCTCGCCGCGGTAGATTCGGTCGCTGGTGACCAGTATCGCTGCCTTCACGTCAGCTCCCCGCCCTCCAGCTCCAGGACGTCGCCGGGCCGGACCGTCCCGCCCTGCAGCACCCGGGCGAAGACGCCCTCCCGGGGCATCACGCAGTCGCCGGTCAGCTCCCGGATGGCGCACCCCGCATGACACTCCTTGCCGATCTGGGTCACCTCCAGCAGCGGCCCGTCGCGGCCGATGCAGATGCGCACTCCGGGGGCGAACGCCTCCGGCGACAGGCCGTCCACCAGCAGGTTCTCCGCGAAGTCGCCCGGTCCGACCTCCAGTCCGCCGGCGCGCACCTTGTCGGCGCTCTCCCGGCAGAGCAGGCTCACCTGCCGGCCGGTGCCCGCGTGGGCGTCGCCCTCCAGCCCGTGGTCCGCCACCATGCGGGCTTCGGCCACGGGCTTCTTGACCTGCCCGGTGCGCTCGGAGATGCAGACGGCCAGCACTGTGCCGCGCTCAGCCATCGGTCGCCTCCGCGTCGGCCCGCCAGTGGCCGCTCTTGCCGCCGGCCTTCTCCAGCAGGCGCGCTGACTCGATGCGGGCGCCGCGGCAGACGGCCTTTATCATGTCGTAAAGCGTTAGAGCAGCAATGGTTACGCCGCACAGGGCTTCCATCTCCGCCCCCGTCCGGGCCTCGGTGGCCACCCGGCAGCGGATGCGCACGCGGTCATCCTCCAGGGCGAACTCCACCTCCGCCCCGGTCAGCGGTATGGGGTGGCAGTG
>CAYFVS010000205.1:0-3525 GCA_964346565.1 uncultured candidatus Brocadiaceae bacterium
TCTGTTCACGAAGGGGGAAGACCATGAAGTATGCCGGGATGTCACTGCTCGCCCTTGTCGCCATGTTCATACTCGTGACCGGCGCCCTCCTCGCGCAGGAGGCTCCCGAGCCGGAGCAACCGCCGGAGAGCGCAACCCCTGCCCTCGAGGAGCCGGCCGACACGGTCGAGATGGTGGAAGTGGTGCTGGAAGACCGCGTCGTGCGCGGCCGCCTGCTGAACGAGACGGACGAGTCGGTCCGCGTCCAGGCATTGGCCGGCTGGACCAGCGCCTACCGCAAGGACGCCGTGCGCGAGCTGCGCCGCTTCTCTGTGCCCGCGTACGCCTACTACGAGGAGCTTGCCCGCTACTACCAGGAGCAAGCGTGGGGGGCGGAGGACCCGCCGGCGATGTTCCTGCAGGCCCGCCGCGCTTACCGTGGCGCGCTTCAGCACGCCGAGGCCCCGGATGTGCGCGAACGGCTGAACCAGCGTCTGGACGAACTGGAGGCCGACCGCAAGGAGTGGCAGCAGGAACTGCTGCGCCGCCAGGAGGCCAGCAAGGCGCAGCACGAAGCGGAGATGGCCCGCATCGAGAGCGACCTGGCCCGGGAGCGCCTGGAGAGCCTGCGCCGACAAGAGGAGCTGGTGGACCGCCTGGCCCGTGCCATCCAACAGATCCAGGACTCGAACCTGCGCATCACCCGCGCGCTGGAGGAAATGGACCGCCGATTGGCGGAGCTGGAGGACGAAGTGGACGACCTTGACTACCGTCGGCGCCACTTCGTCAACCACACCGTGTTCTTCAGCCTGCGCAGGGAGCACCAGCGACTCAAGGCGCGCGTGGACCGACTCGAGTCACGCGGGGACAGGGACTGACATCAGCTCATCTCGCCCCGCACGTAGAGGCACCAGCGCCGCACCGGGCACTGGTCGCACCGCGGCGAGCGGGCCGTGCAGGTCTCACGTCCGTGCCGGATCATGTTCAGGTGACCGCTGTACTTGTCCGCGTCGGGCACTAACTCGTCCAGCAGCTTGTGGGCCTTATCTCGCGTGGTGCCCGCCGGCACCAGTCCCAGGCGCAGACTGACCCGGTGCACGTGTGTGTCCACCACGAACACAGGCCGGCCCAGCCCGAACAGCACCACGAGCCTGGCCGTCTTCACGCCCACGCCCTTCAGCTGGCGCAGCCGCCGCTCGACCTGGTCGCTGTCCAGCTCATCGAGGAAGTCCAGCGAGTACGCGTCCCGCCCGCCCAGCCAGTCCATCAGCTCGGCGATGGTGGCCGCCTTCTGCCGGGCCAAGCCACCGTTGCGGATGGCCTCCTCGATCTCCTCCCGGTCGGCCTCCGCCAGGCTCTCCCAGTTGCCGAACCGCTCCAAGAGGCTGTCGTAGGCCCGTCCGCTGTTCACGTCCGAGGTGTTCTGCGACAGAATCCCGCGCACGAGCACTTCGAGCGGGTCGCGGTCGCCGCCGCGCTCGGGCCGACCGTAGCGCTCCTCCAGGGCGCGCAGAAACGGCCCTATCTTCTCCCGGGGTGGCAGCCGATGGGGCTCGACGCGAGGAATCACGAAGTGCCTCCCCCGCCGGACCGACGGTACAGGTCCCCGCCGTGCGCATCGGCCGCGACGACGGCCGGGAACTCCTCGACGACCAGGCGCCGCACTGCCTCCGGGCCCAGCTCCGGATAGGCGATCACCTCCGCCTCCCGAACGCAGCGGCCCAGCAACGCTCCCGCCCCGCCCACAGCCGCCAGGTACAGCGCCCTGCACTTCCGCAACGCCTGCAGGACTTGCTCCGACCGCGGGCCCTTGCCAATCGTGGCCTTAACCCCGGCCCGATACAGCGCCGGGGCATATGGGTCCATACGCGCGCTCGTCGTCGGTCCTGCGGCCCCGATGGGCCGACCGGGCGGCGCCGGGCTGGGACCCATGTAGTAGATGACCTGACCCTCCGGGTCGAACGGCAGCTCCCGGCCCTCCCGCAGGGCCTCGACCATGCGGCGGTGCGCCGTGTCGCGCGCGCTGAAGACAACGCCGCTCAGGAGCAGAGAGTCCCCGGCACGGAGCGATTCCACGTCCTGGTCGGTCAGCGGCGTGCTCAACGGGCGCGCGTCGGACAGGGGTGGCTCCATGGGGGCTCCTGTCTCACCGGAGTTTGCCGAGGACCTCGCGCTCGTAGCGTTCCTCCAGGCGGGGCAGGCCGGCGTAGTCGCCGAGGGTGGCCAGGGAGTCACGCAGCTTCTCCAGGCGCACGGCGGGATCTGGATGCGTCTTGTGCGCCTCGAACGCGGCTGCGCCCGCTCCGGCGCCTGAGCGCTCCAGGAACGGCACAAGCCCCCGCGGGTCGTAGCCGGCATGGTATGCGTAGCGCGCCCCGGCGCCGTCCGCAATCCACTCGTAGCGGTGATCGTAGCCCTCCGTGGTCAGCTTCTGGTACACCTGGTCGATGAACTGGCGATACTCGGCCACCTCCTCCTCCAGCTTCGCCCCGAAGTCAACCAGACTGCTGACCTTCCGGTCGCGGGCGACGATCTCTATGCCATGCTTCTGCGCCACGTGGCAGACCTCGTGCCCCAGCACGCAGGCCAGCTCCGACTCGCTGCCGAGCTGGCTGAGCAGGCCCGTCGAGACGAAGATGAACCCGCCGGGCAGGGCCAGCGCGTTCGGTCGGTCGCTCTGGACCACGGCGAAGGAGTAAGGCAGCCCCGGCCGCTCGCTCTGCAGGGCCACCAGCTTGCCCACCGTCGCGACGTAGCGCTGGAGGGCCTGGTCGGGGTGGGGGCGGCCGAAGCCGGCGAACGCACGGATTGCCAGGCTCTGGCCCATGGCCAGCTCCTCGTCGGTCTCTATCTTGCCCGTCCAGGCCTTCACGGCCTGGGCGCCGGCGACCCACGTCTCCCGGTCCTCCTCGTCCTCGATGAGCTCCGGGTGCTCCTCGACGACGTCGGCGGCCGTCCGGAGCGTCTCCTGAATCTCCGCGCAACCCGCCGCCAGTGCCAACGCAACCAGAAGACACAGGGTCAGGAGGGCCGATAGTCTCATGGCGCACCCCCCTCTCCGTACTCGCCCAGACCGCCGGCGCGCTGGAAGTCCTCCAGCATCTGGGCGGTGATGGCCCGGCCCTGCATGGACTCGACGGCCTGGACCGCCCATTCAGGCACATCTGATGCGTCCACGTAGTTCTGCGCCATCGGCGAGAGGCCCCGCAGCGCTCCGCCGGCTTCCAGCTCGCTCAGCTGGATGCCGCCCGCTGCCGGCCCGGCGCCCAGCAGGGAGGAGACGTCCTCGGGTTTCTGCTCGGCCAGCTTGTTGTAGTAGACGTAGCCCGTCTTGCCCTGGTAGCGCACGCGGTAGTAGCGCCCTTCCCGCCTCACCGTCTCGACGGCTTCCCCTTGCCGAAGCCTGCCGAGGGTGCCGGCGGACAGGCCCATCCCGGCCCGGACGGGCGAGCTGAGGCGCGCATACATCGTGGCAGCAAAGACGGGCCCGGCCAGGCAGACCAATAGCACAGCCACAATCGCTTTGCGCATGAGAACCCCCCGGGA
>CAYFVS010000206.1:0-1576 GCA_964346565.1 uncultured candidatus Brocadiaceae bacterium
TGTGATGCGGGAGGCGCGCCAAACGTGACGCGGCATTTGTGGCCCAGTCAACGGCGTAGCCCCGCGCGCAGTCTCGGCCGAGGAGTGCGGGGGGCGCTACTGGGGAGGGACCCGAAGGAGAAGTCTGGGGAGGACAGGGTGAGGGATCGGAAGTTGCAGATGCTCGTCCTTGTTGCGATGGCGCTCGCCGTGGCAGTGCGCACCCGGGCAAGCCAAGCGTCGGCGGCGACAACGCCTGAGCAGCTCGGACGCGAGTTCTGCGCCCAGCAGGAAGGAGTGGACGAAGCCGATTCCTTCCTGTTGGAGTGGGAGGTGTTCTTCGATGAGGACGACTCCCAGCCTGACGCCGTCTATTCGGTCGCCTGGCAGGAGGGGAGGATCTTCAGCCGGCATGAATCGCCGCCTTTCGGGCGGACCAATACCGCGGTGCTGGCTTCCGACCGGACGATCACCCTGGCCACCTCCAGAGACCGCCCGGCGGAGGCAGCCGTATTCGGCTACCCGCGCCGCGCCGCCGTGCGGGTCCACATGGCGTGGGTGCTCTTCCCTGCGCTGCGGCATTGGTGGAGGGACTTCATGGAAGAGGCAGCCCTGCGCCAGGAGCTGAGGGAACACCCCGACAGGTTGCGGCGGACAGCGGAAACACAGGCCGGCAGGTCGCTTTCCGGCGAGGAAGTCCGCGCTCTGCTCTGCCTCCTTTGCTGCCCGCGGCCGGTGGCACCGACATCGCCTCTTGATGCGCCAGGCGGGCCGCACCTCCCTGAAAGGCAACGAGATGGAACTCACTGACATCGTGCATCGGGCCGTACCCCCGGCGCCCTGGAGGGAGGGCTACAAGATCCCATGGGATGAGCCGGGCTTCAGCCGAAGGATGCTGCACTACCACCTCTCGCAGACTGACGATGCGGCAAGCCGCCGAGCGGAGAAGATCGAGGAACAAGTCAACTGGATCCACAACACATTGCTTCTGGGGCGGCCTACGAAGATCCTCGACCTCGCCTGCGGTCCCGGCCTGTACACGACCAGGCTCGCGGCGCTCGGCCATCAGTGCGTGGGCATCGACTTCTCTCCGGCTTCCATTGCCCACGCACGGCAGCTCGCCGAAGACCAGGGACTGGACTGCGACCACATCGAGGGCGACCTTCTGGAGACGGACTTCGGCACTGGCTTCGGCCTGGCGATGCTGATCCGCGGCGAGTTCAACGCGTTCCGACCAGCTGACGCCTGTCACATACTTGCCAAAGCACACGCGGCGCTCGACGCACGCCGCTGCCTGCTGCTCGAGCCACATCGGTGGGAGGCCGTGGAGAAAGGAGGCAACGCGACTACGTCCTGGTACGCGGCCCACAGCGGGCTGTTCAGCGATGGCCCGCATCTGTGCCTGGAGGAGAGCTTCTGGGACGCTGAGGCGCGGGCGCGCACCGACCGCTACTTCATCGTTGACTGCGCGACGGGCGATGTGACCCGCCACGCGAGTTCAGCTCAGGCCTATAGGAACGAGGATTACCGGCGGCTGCTGAGAGACGCCGGTTTCTCGGATGTGCGCTCCTGGCCCTCCCTCACCGGCGTTGACGAC
>CAYFVS010000207.1:0-2288 GCA_964346565.1 uncultured candidatus Brocadiaceae bacterium
CCGAGGTTGGCTCCCGGGATGGCCACACAGGGCAGCCCGCCGGCCGGACAGCCGCCCACGACTGGCAGCTGGGCATACTGGGGTGTGCCGGGTGGCACCAGCAGGTCGTCGGCGTTGATAGTCACCCCTGGCCGCCCCGACCCGTCGGGAGAGCCTGCTATGGGTGAGCCCGGGCCGATGGAGAAGGGCGGACACGCCGAATCGCCGAGGCCGTCGCCGCTTAGGTCGCACGGCGTCGCAGCACCCATGTACGGCTCGGTGAGGGCGTCCAAGTCGTCCGTGGGCGCCCCGGGGGCGTTGAGCCCCTGGGTAGACTCGTCCTGAAACTGAGCGTTGCAGCCGACGATGGGCGACGCGGGCGGGGCTAGGTCGGTGAAGATGTCCCCGTGGGCCTCAGCCCCGGCAGGCTTGGAGGCTTGGGAGAGGACATCCTCCGCCGTGCAGCCGGGGACGCCCACGGCGGAAGAATCGACGGAGAAGTGGAAGGCGGGGGCCAGGGGGCCGACAAACGGCTCGCCCAGGGAGATGGCGTCCAGATCGTCAGTCATTGCTCCCCCGGTGTCCAGGCCCAGGCTGCTGGGCGCAAGGACCCAGTCGGGGGTCGGGGCCGCCCGCGTGCAGGAGGCGCCAGTTATGCCCGGCAGGGTCAGGAGGGCCGAGGCCTCGCAGGGCTGGGCCACCGCCCCACTGACGATGTCGGGCTTCAGCACCGAGAAGACCGCCTCCTGGAGCGCCGTCGGCGGGGATGTGGAGCAGTTGTAGACGGACTCGTAGGCGTCCACCCGAGGCGTGGTGACGCCGTTGGTGTCCGTCGGGTTCACCAAGGCGCTGCTCTCCAGGCAGTACTCCAGCTCGTCCGGTGTGTAGCCCGCGTTGAGCTCCAGGACCAGGGCCATGACGCCCGTCACGTGGGGGGCGGCCTGGGAGGTGCCGGCGAAGGTCGAGGTGACGCCGAGAAGGCCCGTCGAGGTGATGTCGGCGCCGGGGGCCAGCAGGTCCAGGGAGATATCCGAATTGGAGGCGCAGGCTACCATGTCCACGTTGGCAGAGCCGGGGGCGTCCGTGCAGACCGCCCAGGGGTGGCCGCCCGCGAAGTTCTGGTCGTAGGTCATGCCCACGGAGACGGCGTTGGCGGCGCAGGCTGGGTAGTCCATACCGTCCTTGCGACCATCGTTGCCGGAGGCCGCGACGCTCGTCGTGCCGCGACCACGCAGCATGTTGATGGCGGTGGCGATAGCCATGCCGTCGCAGTTGCCCGGCTTGTAGATGTTGGGGCTGCTGCCCAGGCTCATATTGACCAGGTCCACATCAGGGTAATTGCTGATGATGAGGCTGAGGGCGGCTAGGACGTCTGCATCCTGGTAGCTGTTGGTGGAGTCAATGACCTTGATAGCGCGGATGCCTGCGTCGGGCGCCACGCCCGTGGCGGCGATGGTCCCCTTGGATGTGATGATGCCTGTGACGTTGGTGCCGTGGCCATGGTCGTCCTCGGCGCAGCCTGGGGTCGGCGAGCTGCACGTGGCCAGGCCGTTGGGGCACCAGGGCGGCCCGCCCGACAGGAAGCAGTCCTGGGACAGCAGGTCGTCTGAAAGGTCGGCGTGGTCGGTGTCGAGGCCCGTATCGAGGACGGCGACCACCACACCGTCGCCGGTGGCGGGGGTGCCGGCGCTGTGCACGTCGTCGGCGTTGATGAGGGGAACGCTCTCGGTGAGGGTGCCGTGGCCCACAGCGTCGATCTCGACGGCGGCCACGGCGGGGTGCCTCGTCAGCTTCGCCAAACCCGCTGCCGTGATGCGACCGGCCAGGGCGGGGACGGCGTCGTACTGATGGACGATGTCGAAGTCGGCAGGGGCTAAAGCGGAGAGGACGCTGGCCTGCTTGGCGGCTACCTCATTCTTGAGCGTCGGCAGGTCAAGGGCAAGTAGCGTCGGCGGCAGCTCTGTGCGGAGGGAGATGATGACGCGCACCTCGTCCTGCTGCGCGAGGGCGTCCGTCACCTCCGGCTGTACGTTGGCTCCGGTGGCGGTGCCAGCCCCTGTTGGGCCGCCTCCACTTGACGCGACCAGAAGAGCTACCACAGCAATAACAACAGCTAGGGCAATGAACGCGGGGAAAAGCCGTCTCATTCCGCACCCCCTTCAGGTCGAGGCGAACCCTGCGCGTGGCTGTACGGACACCACGAGGAGGGGCAGCCGGGGCAGAGCCATTTCTCATCGACTCTGCCCTATCGCTTTTCGATGTGGTGCTATTACTCTACAGGAACTGGCGGATTTGTCAAGTGTCTTTCG
>CAYFVS010000208.1:0-4674 GCA_964346565.1 uncultured candidatus Brocadiaceae bacterium
GGTTCCGGTGAATGCCGTGTACCCTACCTGGCGCTTCCGCCGGCTCAGCACCTCGGAGGGCTGCCATGTGCCTTCGCCAGGATCTACCGAGTAGGACCTCACGGCCCAAGGGACGGCAGGCGATTCCACCCTCACCGGCCGTTGAGGAGCCGTTCGGCCAGGGAGTGGTCCATCGCAGGGATGGAGTCTATCTTGCAGACTACGGATTCAATGTCGTACTGCACCCGGTGCCAGCGGACCTCCCCTTCGCCGTGGACGGTGACGAACGAGGCCCGGCTGTTGCGGTCCCGCGGCTGCCCCACGCTGCCCACGTTGATGATGGCCTTCTGCTGGAGTTCGGCGCGGAACACGCCGTCCAGCTCCTCCGGCTCGTGGAACTTCATGCCCGGCGTGATCACCCCGCCCCGGTGGGTGTGGCCCACGAAGCAGAGCCACTCGACCTCGGCGAAGTTCTCTCCGATCTTATCCTTCAGCCCCAGAAGCACGTCAATCTTGCGCAGGTACTCCACCACCGGGTTGCGCGGGGAGCCGTGGACGAACAGCTGCTCCCCCTCCACGTAGCGGTAGGGCAGGTTCTTCAGGAACTGCCACCGCACCTGCCGCTCGTCGTCTTCCTGGTCGGGTCGGGGCATCAGCAGCTCGCGGTGGTACTCCAGGCTGTGGCGGGCGATGGGGTTGAAGTCCTGCGCGCCGTAGATGAGGGCGAAGTCGTGGTTGCCGCACAGGACCACCTCGCAGCGGGTGCGCACCAGGTCCACGCACTCGACGGGATCCGGCCCGTAGCCCACGATGTCCCCCAGGCAGAGGATACGCCCCGCGCCCAGGCGGTCAATCTCGTCCAGCACGGCGCAGAGCGCGTCCAGGTTGGCGTGGATGTCGCTGATGACGGCCAGCGGCTCAGCGTTCTGCTGGTGGGCGGGCTGGTCTGGCTGGGCGTCCATTTCTGCCGGGGTCAGCGGAGTAGTTCTTGGGCCTTCCGGGCCAGCTCGGGGATGTGCTCGATGATCATCTGGAGCAGTTCCTCCTGGCTCATGATGGCCACTCGGCCCTGTTCGTACTGCTCGGCGACGGCCTCGGTGATGGCGGCCACGCCGGGGTGGCTCTTGTCCACCTGCTGATCGCCGGTCAGCTCCAGGTTCAGGTTGATCCAGTGGGTCACGCCGCCGCGGCCGCTCTTGTCCGTGATGCGCACGTCGGCCGGGACGCCCAGGATGCGCTCGGTGTCGAAGATGGTGTACATCCGCTTGTCCTTGCTCAGCCCGTCGGCGTGGATGCTGGCCAGGGTGGTGTTGAACCGGCTGCCGACGAAGGGCTGCTGCGCCGGTATCTCGTGGCCCACCTCCCGGCGGAAGTATCGGGCGATCTCGGTGATCATCTCGGTGTGGACCGTCTCGTCGTCGCCCCGCAGGGCCAGGTACTCCATGACCAGGGCCTCTATCGGCGTGTTGCCGGTGCGTTCGCCGATGCCCATGCAGGTGGCGTTGACCGCGGCGCAGCCGTAGAGCCAGGCGGTCACCGAGTTGACCAGGGCCTTGTGGAAGTCGTTGTGCCCGTGCCACTCCAGCCACTCGCTGGGGTAGCCGGCGTGGTGGCGCAGCCCGTAGATGATGCCGGGCACGCTGCGGGGCAGGGACGCGCCGGGGTAGGGCACCGCATAGCCCATGGTGTCGCAGGCGCGGATCTTGATCGGTGTCCCCGACTCCTCCGAAAGCTTCCGCAGCTCGATGGCGAACGGCACCACGAACCCGTAGAAGTCCGCCCGCGTCGTGTCCTCGAAGTGGCATCGGCAGCGCATCCCCGCGCTGAGGCATTCCCTGACGATGCCCAGGTAGCGCTCGATGGCCTTGCGGCGGTTCGCGCCGGGCCACTTGTGGAATATGTGGTAATCGCTGACGCTGGTCAGGATGCCGGTCTCCTTCAGCCCCATGTCCTTGACCAACTGGAAATCCTTCGGGTGGGCGCGGATCCAGGCGGTGACCTCGGGGTAGCGGTGCCCAAGCTCCAGGCAGCCCTCGACTGCCGCCCGGTCGCGCTCCTGGTAGAGGAAGAACTCGCTGACCCGGATCAGCCCCCGTTCCCCGCCCAGCCGGTGCAGCAGGTCGTAGATGTGCACGATCTGCTCGGGCGTGAACGGCGGCATGGCCTGCTGGCCGTCGCGGAACGTGGTGTCGGTTATCCAGATCTCCGGGGCGGGGCGCATGGGCACGTGCCGGTGGTTGAACACGATCTTCGGCACCTTGCCCTCGGGGAAGACGTCGTCGTAGTACTCGGGCTGCTCGGGCTCATGCAGCTCGAACAGGTGCTCCTCCCGCATGAGCGTGCGCGTGTGTTCGTCGAACTTGAGCATTGGTCTGTCGGGTCCGTTTGAGGTGCACGAAGACCACCGCCGGTGCTGTGCTGTGGCCGGCTCAGCAGTCGCCGTCAGGACGGCGGGGCGTTGTCGGCGCTTCGGTGCCCGCCAGCCCCCTCCGCCCGGCGCCGTCCGGCTGGGGTGCACTGTGACTGAGGCGAATAGCATACCCGCGCCCCCGCAGGAATGCAAACACGACAGGCGCCCCGTCCCCTTGCCCGCCGCGACGGCCTGGGTTATAAACGGCGAGGGCCGTCTGGCCGCTGGACACGCTCTCCTCCTGCCACCGTTCCCTCGTGAGAGACAGAGAGTCCGAACCCGAACGCGAAGAGGTGCTCCGCCTCCACCAGGGCGGCAAGACACGTATGGTCAGCCGCCTGAACATAGACTCCGTGGAGCGGCTGCGGCAGATATACACCCCCGGCGTGGCCGAGGTCAGCCGCCTGATTGAGGCCGAGCCGGACAGGCTCTACGATTACACCTCCGTCGGCGACACGGTGGCGGTGGTCACCAACGGCACTGCCGTGCTCGGGCTGGGGGACGTGGGCGTGCGGGCGGCCATGCCCGTCATGGAGGGCAAGGCGGTCATATTGATGGAGATGGTGGACATCGCTGCCGTGCCCCTGCTGGTGGACACGAAGGAGGCCGACCGCCTGGTGGAGGCGGTGGCCGCGTTCGCTCCCACCTTCGGGGCCCTCCTGCTGGAGGACATAGCTGCCCCGCTCTGCTTCGAGGTCGAGGCCCGGTTGAAGAAGCGGGTCCAGGTGCCCGTCTTCCACGACGACCAGCACGGTACGGCGGTGGTGGTCCTGGCGGCGCTGATCAGCGCGCTGAAGGTCAGCGGGCGGCGGGCCGAGGATCTGCGCGTGGTGATGAACGGCGCCGGAGCGGCCGGGTCGGCCGTGGCACGGTTCCTGCTGGACTACGGCGTGGCGGACGTGGTGCTGTGCGACCGGGCGGGGGCCATTTACCGGGGCCGCGCCAGGCACATGAACCCGGCCAAGGAGCGGATCGCCCGGGAGACCAACCGGGACAACGAGAGGGGCACGCTCGAGGAGGTGATGCGGGGCAAGGACGTGTTCATCGGGGTCAGCGTGGGAGGTATCGTCTCGAAGGAGATGATCCGCTCGATGGCCCCGGGGCCCATTGTGTTCGCAATGGCCAATCCGGTGCCGGAGATCTGGCCGCACGAAGCGCTGGAGGCCGGCGCCGCGGCTGCCGAGGATGGGCGCCACATCAACAATGCCCTCGGCTTCCCGGGCATATTCCGCGGCGCGCTGGACGCCCGCGCGACGGACATCAACGAGCCAATGAAGGTGGCGGCGGCCGGCGCCCTGGCCGAGCTGGCCCCCGAGGGCGAGCTGGTGCCCGACTTCATGGACCGGGCCGTGCACCGCGCCGTGGCCGACGCCGTGGCCGAGGCCGCCCGCCAGAGCGGCGTCGCGCGAGCCTGAACGGCTCTCCAACCACGACGACACAACGCCCACAACGGACGACGACAGAACAAGGATGGACAGGATAGGCAGGATAAACATAGGAAGGGGCTATGTTGTCTACCTTGCTTCTCGTGCCTTTGTTTTCATCTTGCCCATCCTGTGCAGCCTGTTATCACAGTCGTTGCCGTTCGTTGTGCTCGTTGTGTCGTAGTGGTTGATTGACGGCTGTGCCGATGGAATGCGAGACCTACCGTATCGAGACGCTGGGCTGTAAGGCGAATCTGTACGATTCCCGCCGGCTGGCCGAGGCGCTCGAAGGGCTGGGGTTGCGGCGCGCGCGTGGGGACGAAGCGCCCGACCTGTGCATCGTCAACACCTGCGCCGTCACCGCGACCGCCGACCGCAAGAGCCGCCAGCAGGCGGCGCGCGTGGCCCGCCAGTTCCCCCGGGCGAGGGTCGTGGTCACCGGCTGCTACGCAAGCGCCGCCGCCGAGGAACTGGCGGGCTTCCCGGGGCTCGAGGGAGTCTACGGCCGGGACCAGTGGCCGGCGCTGCTGGAATCAGTCGCCGGAGATGCCGGCGAGGCAGTTGAGGGGGACTTCGGCATCAGTGCGTTCGGCGGGCGGACGCGCGCGTTCATGAAGGTCCAGGAAGGCTGCGCGGCGGCGTGTTCTTACTGCATCCTTCCCCGCGTGCGGGGGCGTCCCCGCAGCCGCCCCCTCCAGGACGCCGTCGAAGAGGCCCGCCGCCTAGTCACGGCCGGTCACCCCGAAATCGTCCTCACCGGCATCCACCTGGGCTGGTACGGCCGCGACCTGGAGGGTGGCCCGTCCCTGGCGGACCTGGTGCGCGCCGTGGCGGCCATCCCAGGGCTGGGCCGCCTGCGGC
>CAYFVS010000209.1:0-9250 GCA_964346565.1 uncultured candidatus Brocadiaceae bacterium
CAGGTTCCTGACCGACACCTTCGGGCGCTTCGTCCAATGGCTGCCCGTCTGTCCGGAGGTCGAGTGCGGCCTGCCCACGCCCAGGGAAGCCATGCGGCTGGTGGGTGACCCGGAGCAGCCCCGCCTGGTGACCACCAGGACAGAGCGCGACATGACCGACCGGATGGTCCAATGGGCCGACGCGCGGCTGCAGGAGCTGGAGGGCGAGGACCTGTGCGGATTCGTCTTCAAGTCCGGCAGCCCGAGCAGCGGGATGACGCGCGTCCGGGTCTACGACGAGAACGGCGTGCCCGCGCGGGTGGGCGTGGGCGTCTTCGCCCGCGGGTTCATGGAGCACTTCCCCCTGCTGCCGGTCGAGGACGATGGCCGCCTGCACGATCCCGGCATCCGCGAGAACTTCATTGAACGCATCTTCTGCCTCAAACGCTACAGGGATTTCGCCCGGCAGGACGGCAGCGCGGGCGGGCTTGTGGAGTTCCATGCACGCCACAAGATGCAGCTGATGGCGCACAGCCCCCGCCACCTGCAGGAGATGGGCCGGCTCGTAGCCCACGCGGGCGGTTGGGACGGCCGGGAGCTGCGTGCCCGCTATGAGGAGCTTCTAATGACGGCCCTCCGGGAGCGCGCCACCGTGCCCAGGAACGCGAACGTGCTCACCCACATGCTCGGCTTCTTCAAGGACACGCTCACGGCCGACGAGAAGCGGGAGATGCTGGAGGTGCTGCAGCACTACCGGGGGGAGCTGGTGCCCCTGATAGTCCCCGTCACGCTTATCCGGCACTACGTGCGCCGCTACGACCAGCAATACCTCGGGCGGCAGACCTACCTGAACCCCCATCCCATCGAACTCAAGCTGCGCAACCACGCCTGAGGGCCGGCCGGCGCCCGGGTGGAGTGGGTCGCGTTGACAGCCCGGCGTGGCTTGCCGTAGAGTGCCTTCCCTGCGACGGGCTCTTCCTGGAGGCCGCCATGGCCGACGTGCCGAGACCCGAACACCCCCGGCCGGACCTGCGGCGCGGTGATGAATGGTGGCTGAACCTGAACGGCGTCTGGCAGTTCGAGACCGATCCCGGCCTCTCGGGCGAAGCCCGCGGATACGCCGCCGGACGGGACCTGGGCGGGCAGATCGTCGTCCCCTTCTGCCCGGAGAGCGACCTGAGCGGCATCGGCGACCGGGACTTCCACAACAGCGTGTGGTACCGGCGGCGCTTCCGCGTGCCGGACCGCTGGGAGGGGCGGCGCGTGCTGCTGCACGTCGGCGCCTGCGACTACGACGCGACCGTCTATCTCAACGGCAGAGAGGTCGGCGGCCACCGGGGCGGGTACACACCGTTCGCCGTCGAGCTGACGGAAGCGCTCCGTGCCCGTGAAGAGCAGGAGCTGGTGATCCGCGCGGTGGACCTGATGCGGCGCGGGTGGCAGCCCCGGGGCAAGCAGTGCCCGCAGTACGCGTCCCACGGCTGCCTGTACACGCGCACGACCGGCATCTGGCAGACCGTGTGGCTCGAGGCCGTCCCTGCCACTTGCGTGCGCAACGTGCGCGCGGAGCCCGACGTGCGGCGGGGGGCCTTCCATCTGCGGCTGGAGGTGCAGGGCGAAGGGCCGTTCACCGGACGTGTGCGGGCGTTGGGGCAGGGCGAGGAAGCGGGCGAAGTGGAGGTATCCGGCCCGGGCGCGGGGACGTACGCGGCGGAACTCCTGCTGCGGGAGCAGCGCCTCTGGTCCCCGGAGGACCCGTTCCTGTATCGGCTGGAGGTCGAGCTGGACGGGCCAGGCGGGCCGGACCGACTGACGAGCTGGGCGGGGCTGCGGGAGTTCCGCACCGAGGGCACGCGGTTCCTGCTCAACGGCCAGTCCATCTTCCTGCGGACCGTCCTGGACCAGGGCTTCCACCCCGACGGCATCTACACCGCCCCGTCGCTCGATGCCCTGGAGGCTGACATTGACGCCGCGCTGGCACTGGGGTTCAACGGCGCCCGGCTGCACCAGAAGGTCTTCGAGCCGGCCTTCCTGCACCTGTGCGACCGGAAGGGGTACCCGGTTTTCGGCGAGTTCCCCGACTGGGGGCATCCGCTCGACGATGCCCGCTTCACTCACGCCATGCTCGATGACTGGACGGAAGCCGTCCGCCGCGACGCGGGCCATCCGAGCATCATCGGCTGGTGCCCGCTGAACGAGACCGGCGACGCCGACAGGACGCAGTACGGCGAGTGGCTCACGCGCCGGCTCTACCGGCTGACGAAGGCGCTGGACCCCACCCGTCCCGTCGTGGACGCTTCCGGCTGGTTCCACTTCGAGACGGACATCTGGGATACGCACAACTACGAGCAGGACGTGGACGCTTTCCGGACGGCGTTCGTGCCACTGGCGCGGGGCGAGTTCGCCGAGGGCCACCGCCAGGCCGGGCGGCAGCGTCCCTACGACGGGCAGCAGCCGTACTTCGTGAGCGAGTTCGGCGGCACGGCCTGGCGGGCCGGAGGGGCACCGACCGAGGGCTGGGGCTACGGCTCCGGGCCGCGCACGGAGGAGGAGTTCCTTGAGCGCTTCCGGGGGCTGGTCGAGGCCCTGCTGGGCAATCCGGGCGTTGCGGGCTTCTGCTACACCCAACTGACCGACGTGGAGCAGGAGATCAACGGGCTGTTGACCTACGGGCGGGAGATGAAGTTCCCGCCGGAGCGCATTGCGGCCATACTCCGGCAGAAGGCGGCGGTGGAATGAGAGCGCGCCGGTTGACCGTCGGCCTGCTGGCCATCGCGGGGCTGCTGGTGTGGGCGTGCGCGCCGGAGCAGGAGGCGCTGCCGCCCGGGCGGGAGCCGCTGCGGCCGGTGCTGGACCTGGCCGGGCAGAGCTACGTCCGCCGCGTCTCGCGGGGGTCCGAGGCGCCGGGCGGGCCGGGCGCGGAAGCGCTTCCGGGCGATGTGCTGCTGGAGAACGCTTTCGTGCAGTTCGTCGTCGCCGGGGCGGAGCATCTGACAGGCGGGCGGCCGGCGGGCAACCTGATTGACGCGGCCGTGCAGGGCGGTGAGGACCGCATGCGCCTGCTGGTGCCGCTGCTGGGGTCTGCGCCCCGCCGACGCCCGGTCTACACGAGCGTGGTTCTCAGCGCGCCCGGTGGGCTGGAGCGCGAGGCCGTGGCCGTCGCCGAGGGACACCTTCACGGCACGCCGGAGGTCGCCGTGAGGACCACCTACATTCTGCCCCCGGGAGAGCGTGCGCTTCAGGTAGTCACCGGCCTCGAGAACGGCACCGAGGGTTCCCTGTCGCTGTTCGAGCTGCGCGACGTGCTCTACCACGGGCGCACGTTGCGCTATGCGCCGGGGGTCGGCTTCTTCCCGTCCGGGCGGGCGGGCGTGCTGCCTTGGCTGGCGTTCTTCCGGCAGGGCATGGTCTGGGGTTTGGTGCCTGGCGGACAGGACCAGGCACAGGCATGGCACGGGCCGGGGCAGACCTCAGTGCTATACGCCACTGTGGATCTGCCTCCGGGGGCCTCCTGCACGTGGCGGCGCCGGCTGCTGGCCGATCAGGGAGGGGTGGACAGGATCGCCACTCAGGCACAGGGCGAGGGCACCGTCGTGCGCGTCGAGGCCTCCGTTCGGGAGCGGGACACAGAGGCGCCAGTCGAGAGCGCGGTCTTGTGGTTGGAGCCGAGAGCCGGCGGTTGGACCCGCGTGGACATGACCAGCGCGCGTGGGCTGGCGACGATGCACCTGGTTGCCGGCCGCTACCGGGCTCTTGTTCGGTCCCCGGGCCGGCCGGCGATGGATCTGGGCAACGTGTTGGCATCGGCGGGCGCTGCGCACCGTTTGGAGGCCACCGTTCCGAAGCCGGCTGGCGTTCGGCTGAGCGTGACCGAGCGTGTCCGGGGCGAGGAGCGCCCGGCGCCGGCCTGGGTGTGGGCGCGGCGCGCCAGCAGGGACAGCGTCCATCCCATTGGCCAGCCGCTCTTCCCGGAGACGGCGTGGGGAGAAACCGGCGTCACTGACGCAGCCGGCCGGGGCGGGCTGTCGCTCAGCCCCGGCCCTGCCGGGACGGGGACGCCCCACCTGCTGGTCGCCTGGCGCGGGCCGCTCTACCGCGTGGCCACCTCGCCACTGCGTGCGCTCGAGGGGAGGACGGTTGACCTGAAGGGCGTGTTGGAGCGGGAGGTGGACCCCGGCTCCTACGTCAGCGTCGACTTCCTGCAGCACTCGGAAGGCAGCCTCGACTGCGCCCTCACCCGGCAGGAGCGCTCGGCGCTGAACGCAGCCGCCGGGCTGGATGCGGCCGTCGTGAGCGACCCGCTGGCTGCGCCTGCTGGGCTGTCCGAACTGCCGGTCGCCGTTGCCGCCTGCCGGGTTGACGTGCCGGGGCTGGGGGCGCTCAGCCTGCTGGAGCCCGAGCCGACGTGGACGCGGCGGCAGCAACTGGCGAATGCTATGGCCGAGGCGTCCTCCGGTGAGGACCTGCTGCAGGCGGCCGACCGCTTGCTGCCGGACGCGCCGATACAGGTGGACCGGCCGATGGACGAGGACGTGGGCTGGCTCAGCCTGCACGAGCACTTGCCGGCGGAGCGATTCGACCTGCTGGAGCTTCTCCATGCCGGCGACGTGGCCGGTGCGCGGCGCGTGCTGCCGGAGTGGTTCGCCCTGCTGAACGCCGGCCGACGCGTCCTGGCAACGGGCGGCTCAGGCTCGGTGGGGCTGGCGGGTCCGCTGCCGGGCCTGGCGCGGACGTTCGTGCACTGCCCGTCGGCAGACGGTTCCCCGAGCGCGGAGCAGGTGCGGGCCGCCGTGACGGAGTTGCCGGAGCACGGCAACGCCTTCGTCAGCAATGGTCCTTTCCTGGAGGTCACGCTCCAGGGCGAGCCGGTCGGCAGCACGGTCCGGCCGAAAGAGGGCACAGTGAGGCTGCACGTGCGCGTGCTGGCGGCCCGCTGGATGGACGTGAGCTGGTGCCGAGTCCACCGCGACGGCCGGGTGGCTCGGGAGTTCCCCATCCTGCCCGGAACGACGGTTCTGCGCTGCGACCGGACGTTCGATTTCCCGGCGGAGGGGGACGGTTGGTTCGTGGTGGAGGTCGAGGGGGAGCGCCCCATGGGTCCGCCAGGCGACCCGAAGGAGGCGCCCGCGCCCTGGGCGGTCACGAACCCGTTCTGGGTGGACGCCGACGGGGACGGAGCGGTCACGCCGACGGCCGGAACTTGAAGCGCCGCCCGGCTCGGATAAAATGGCCCGTCCCTTCCGGGAGGAACCAGTACAGGTGAGCGCAACCCAGCCCAGGGTGCTTGTCCTGCGGGCGGCGGGCACGAACTGCGACCGGGAGACGGACTTCGCCTTCCGGCTGGCAGGTGCCGATGCGGAGTGCCTCCACGTGAACGTGCTGCGCGCGGACCCAGGCCGGCTGGCCCACTTCGACGTGCTGGCCCTGCCGGGGGGGTTCAGCTACGGGGACGACCTGGGCGCGGGACAGGTGCTGGCGAACGAGCTGCTCACGAAGCTGCGCGACCCGCTGGACCGGTTCCTGGACGAGGGCAAGCTGGTCGTGGGGATCTGCAACGGATTCCAGGTGCTCATCAAGACGGGCCTGCTGCCGGGGTTCGACCGCTGGCAGCAGCAGGCCACGCTCACCTTCAACGACAGCCACCGGTTCGAGGACCGCTGGACCTACCTGAACGCACCCGAGACTTGCTGCGTGATGGTGGAGGACGGCGAAAGCCTCTACCTGCCGGTCGCCCACGCTGAAGGCAAGTTCGTGGTCGCCGACCAGGGGGTGCTCGAGCGGCTGCGCGACCAGGGCCAGATCGTCTACCGCTACACGGACCCGGAGGGCCGCCCGGCCGGCTACCCCTGGAACCCGAACGGTTCGATGGACGACATCGCGGCCATTTGCGATCCCAGCGGCCGCATCCTCGGCATCATGCCCCATCCGGAGCGGCACTGCCTGCCGCTGCAGGACCCGCGCTGGCCCCGGCGCGGACTCAGTGAGGAGGGAGAGGGCCTGCGCATCCTGCGTCGGGCGGTTCACCACGCCGGCGGCCAGGTGGCGGCGGCCGGCTAATCCCCCTTCCCCCGGTTCAGGTGGGTCACCTGGTTGCAGGCGTCGAGCACTTCGTCCCCGATCCGCTCCAGACGTTGCGCGACGCCGAATAGCGCCATCCCCACCTCCGGGGCCACCGGACCCTCCCGGACGGCCTGGGGGAGTTGCCCGGCGGCGTCTGCCTTGGCTGAGGCCAGTTCCCTGAACACCAGATGCAGCGCCGAGGCGCGCGTGGCGTCGTGTTCCACGAAAGCCCCCAGCACCTCGCTGAGCATCTCCTGGGCCAGCCCGACCATCCGCGGCAGGAGGCCCGACGGATCGGCCTCCAGCAGCGAGGGGACGACGCAGGCGCGCAGGTCCTCCCCGATGCGCAGGCTCTCGTCCGCAATGCGCCGCAGGTCGGCGGCGATCTTCAGCACAGCCGCCACGTGGCTGATGTGGTCGCCCTCATCGAGCCCGCCTTCCAGCAGCTCGAGGCAGAGCCCGTCCACCTCCAGCCACTGCTCATGCGCCTTGTAGTCCTCCGCACGCAAGTCGTCCTCGCTCTCCGCGCCCCGCTCCACCAGGGCAACCACCGAATCGGCGAACAGAGACTCCACGGTGTTGCCGAGCAGCACGAGCCGCCGCTCCAGCTCCCGTACGTCCGGCCCCGTCCGTTCTTCCTTTGGACCCTTGCCCATGGTGAGGGCGATTCTATGCCATCGGCCCGCGCCCAATCAACTGCGCCGCCCGGACGCGCCTTTTTGAACTGCCTGCCCACGCTGCGTATAATCGTGGGAGCGAGACAGGCATCTTCCCGATCGTGCGACCATCCCCCGACGACTCAGCTGAGCGCCGGGACGCTCGGCTTTCGCTTGGAGAACACGCGTGCACAGACGCACCACAAGGCCCGTGCGCGTGGGCGGCGTGACCATCGGCGGCGGAGCGCCGGTCAGCGTGCAATCCATGACCAAGACGCACACCGAACAGGTCGCTGCGACGCTGGCACAGGTGCGCGAGCTGGCCGAGGTCGGCTGCGAGATCGTGCGTTGCGCCGTGCCCAACCGCAAGGCAGCCGAGGCCCTGGGCTCCGTCGTTGAGGGCGCCCCCATCCCCGTGGTGGCCGATGTCCACTTCGACCACCGCCTGGCGATGCTGAGTCTGGAGGCCGGAGCGCATGGCGTCCGGGTCAATCCCGGCAACATGAAGGACCGCGACGGCCTGAGGGAGGTGTACCGAGCAGCCGCCGAGGCGGGGGCCAAGGTGCGCATCGGAGTCAACTCGGGTTCGGTCCGCCCGCGCACCGGGCTGGAGGTGCGACCGGAGGCGGAGCCGCCGGACCTGGCTCCTCTCATGGTGCGGGGGGTGCTGGAGTACGCCCACGAGGCGGAAGAGGCGGGCCTGTCGGGCATCGTTCTGAGCCTGAAGGCCAGCGACGCCCCGACCACCATCCGGGCTTACCGCATGGTTGCGGAGCAGTGCGACTATCCGCTCCACGTGGGCGTGACCGCCGCCGGCCCTCCCTGCGCCAGCATCGTCAAGAGCTCCGTCGGCATCGGCACGCTGCTGATGGAGGGCATCGGCGACACCATCCGTGTCTCGATGACCGGTCCTCCGCACGAGGAGGTAGCTGCCGGCATCGCCATACTGCAGGCAGCCGGGCTGCGCGACGTGGGGGGGCCGGAAGTGATCTCCTGTCCTACCTGTGGCCGGTGCGAGGTAGACCTGCGTTCCGTCGTCGAGCGGGTGGCGGAGGCTGTCGCCGATCTGCCGACCGGCCTGAGGATAGCGGTCATGGGCTGCGTGGTGAACGGGCCGGGGGAGGCGGCGGAGGCCGACCTGGGCGTAGCCGGGGGACGGGACTTCGGCTATCTGTTCCGCGCCGGACGGAAGCTGCGCAAAGTGCCCGCCGACCGCCTGGCGGAGGCGCTGATCGAGGAGGCCCGTGCACTGGCCGGCCGGCGCCAGGAAAGCGACGGCTGAGCCGGGTGCGCCACGGGTGTGTTTCGGGTAGAATGTGCGCTGATCGGGCTGGCAGCATCGGGGGCCCGGATCTGACCGTGAACGCTGAACAGGAGGCCGAACGTTGTTCGGATTCGGTATCAACGCACTGCTGACCATGGCTGCGGTCAGCCTGCTGATCCTGGCGCACGAGTTCGGGCATTTCATCGCCGCCAGGGCCGTCGGTATGCGCGTGGAGGTCTTCTCCATCGGCTTCTGGAAGCGGCTGGTGGGTGTCAAGTGGCGGCACACGGACTACCGCATCTCCCTGATACCGCTGGGCGGCTACGTGACGGTTGCCGGCGAGTCGCCCGAGGAAGGGAAGGGCAAGCCTTACGAGTTCTGGTCCAAGACCCCGGGGCAGCGCGCCATCTTCATCGTCGGCGGGGTGGTCATGAACTTCGTGCTGGCCATCCTGGTGTTTATCATCGCCTTCAGCATCGGGGTCCCGTTCGCCGCCGCCCGCGTCGGGCAGACGGTGCAGGGCTCCCCCGCCTGGAAGGCCGGCATCCGGCATGGCGACAGGATCGCCGCCATCGGTGACGTGGAGGCCCCCGTCTTCAGCGACATCACGACAACGGTCGTCCTCAGCAGCGCAGAACGCGTCCGGGTCGTGGTCGGGCGCGACGGCCAGACCATCCGCTACGCCCTGAAGCCCCAGTACACCGAGGACGTAGGCTACCGCTACGTCGGCGTCACGCCCATGATAGAACCCGTCATCACCGGGCTTCAACGCATTGGCAAGGGCGACGAGGCGCGCTGCCCGGCCCAGGAGGCCGGCCTCCGGCTGGGTGACCGCATCGTGGGCATCAACGGCGTGGAGGTCGCCTCTGCCTGGGAGCTGGAGCGCGAGTTGACCAGGTACCCCGCAGCGGCGGTGCCCGTGACGGTCAGGCGGAACGGGGGCACCGTCGAGGCGACGGTCCTCACACAGCCCACCGTCCGCTACGTGATAGGCATCAGCGGGCTTACCACCCGCATTGACGCCCTGCAGGAAGGGGGCATGGCCCGGCGGGCGGGCCTGCGCGTCGGGGACCGCATCATCGCCGTCAACGGCCAACCCGTCGCCAGTGCCGTCGGCCTGGAACGCAGCATCCAGGGCGCCTGGGGCGAGGCGACGCTCGCCGTCGTGCGCGGCGGCGAGGAACTCACCCGCCGGCTCGACGTGCCCCATGCCGCCGCCCTGGCCGAGCTGTTCTTCAGCCTCATCTTTGAGGCTGGACCCACCCTGACCTGGGTGGACTCGGACGGTCCA
>CAYFVS010000210.1:0-3591 GCA_964346565.1 uncultured candidatus Brocadiaceae bacterium
GCACGGGCTGGCTGCGCGTCCCGGGCAGGCTGGCCCAGGTCAGCGTCGGTGAGACGGGCCTTGTGTGGGGCATCAACGCTAACGGCGGCATCTTCGTGCGCGAAGGAGTCACAGAGGGGGCCCTGACCGGCACCGGCTGGGTCCGTGTCTCGGGTAAGCTGGCGCAGGTCTCCTGCGGCTTCGGCGACGTCTGGGCCCTGAACACGTCCGGAGACATCCTCCGCCGCACCGGCGTGGACCCCGAGATGAGGCCAGAAGGCTTCGACTGGGAGACTTGCGCCGGAGACATGATCCAGGTCTCGGTGGGCCTGTCGGAGGTCCGGGGCGAGGGCGGCAGAGCGTCGTTTGCCGCGGCCCGGTCCGCACAGGGCGAGATGGGCCTGCTGGCGGAGATGGAACTGCTGTACCAGAGCAAGGACCCCTGGTCGGCAGGGCTGCCGGAGGACGAGGAGCAGGAAGCGGCCTGGCAGACAGCGTAGCCTCAGCCGGCGTGGTCCACGATGGCGCGGCAGATGGGGTCCACCGTCTCCCGCATCGAGTAGGTGCCGGGCGGGTTCTCGTGGTCGTTGACCAGGATGGAGAAGGCAACTTCCATGCCCCCGCGCGTGGTGGCGTATCCGCTCAGTGCGCCCACGCCGTCCAGGTAGCCGGTCTTGCCCCGCACGTTGTCCGCGTAGGGCGCCTCGGTGAGCCTGTCGTCCAGCGTGCCGTCCCGCCCGGCCACGGCGAGGCATGAGTTGAACTCGGCGTAGTGCTCCGACCGGCGCATCTCGACCAGCAGGGCCGTCAGCCCGGCCGGCGGCAGGCGGTTGCCCCGCGACAGGCCGCTGCCGTCGTCCACCTCGAACTCCCCTTCCCGAAAACCGAGTTCCCTGAGAAGTCGGCCGGCTCGGTGCGCGCCGGTGCTCCACGAGCCGAGCCCGTAGGATTCCGCGCCGACCGTCTTCAGCACCTGCTCCGCGTAGTGGTTGTGGCTGCGTTTGAGCATGGTGCGCAGCACGGGCAGCAGGGGAGTCCGGCGCACGTGCAGGGGGGGCCCGGCGGCGCGCTGGCCCTGGCGAATCACCCGGGCACGCCCGGCGACGGAGATGCCCTTGGCTTCCAGCACGGACTTCAGCGTCTCAACGGCGCAGAGCGGCGGCTCGGGCACGGTCATCCGCCCGGAGTATCCGCCGGAGCCGAGCTGCACGTGGCCGCCGACGCGCGCGCGCCGCTCGCCCGCGCGGCGCTCGAACCATATGACGTGTCTCGTCGCGGAGGTGGTGCACGTATTCGCAACTTCCAGCGTGCCCGTCGGGGGCGCCAGGCTGACGACGGCCGCCTCGCCCGCCGCCCCCCCGGGTTTCACAGTGACCGTCACGCAATTGTCGTTGACCGACAGTGCGCAGGCGGGGGCGAAGTACCATTTCCAGGCCTGCTCGGGCGACCAGTGCGGGTGGTGCCACACGCGGTCGAACCGCGTGTCGTCCGCCACCAGGTCGCCGGCCACGCGGTGCACGCCGGCCCGATTCAACGCCTCGGCCCAGCGGCGGAAGACCGCCTCGGCGTCCTCCGAGTCGTAGCGCCCGCCGATGGTGGGGTCGCCGCCGCCGCGCACGATGAGGTTGCCCTCGAGGCGTCCGGCACGGATCGGGCCCCCGGCCAGAAGCTCGGTCCTGAACTCGTAGTCCGGCCCCAGCGCCTGCAGGGCGACCGCTGCGGTGAGCAGCTTCTGGTTGCTCGCAGGGATGAACGGCTCGGTGGCCCGCCGGCTGTAGAGCACCCGCCCGCTGGCCGCCGCCACCACGTGCACACCCACCCGCGCCGCGCTGCGCCGGTCGGTGCTCAGGACGCGCCGGACCTCGGCGTCCAGGGCGCCGTCGGCCGGCCGGGCCCGGGCAGGGGCCGCAGCCGCCAGCAGGGCGCCCAGAACGAGCAGGCACAGCACCTGTCTTTCGGTCCGCATCCTTCCCCTTCCAGCAACACTTCCGGCGCGTCTCAATCGTGCGCCACGTAGTCCATGGCGGGCACATGCACGCCGTCCACCGTTCGGTCTTCGTCGGAGAAGTTCACGATGACCGCCCGACCGGAGGACCACTCCGTCCGCTCCACCAGGAAATCGTCGCTCAGGTAGCTGTGGTCCACCATCTCGTCGGTGCCGATCTTCGCGTGCCACTCGTCCACGTAGAATGAGTCGGCGAACGCCTGCCGGTATTCGGGCCAGGTCTCGGCCGTGAACCCGCCGAAGGACAGGGCGCAGCCCCAGAGGATGTTCTCCAGGCAGCGCGCGCGAAATGCCTCCGGCCGAAGCGCCGGGCCGCCCCGCCAGCCGATCACGCAGTCGTGGTAAACCAGCGCCCACAGCGGCACCGACTCGCCCGGGACGCGCGTGTGGTTGCCGTGCGGGGCGCAGTCCAGATAGGGCACGCCCCAGTCGCAGCCGTTCTCGCTGCCGAGGATGACGCCCTGCTCCTTGAAGAAAGCCATCGTGCGGAGCTTCCAGTCCACGTCCTCGGAACGCGTCAGGGTGTTGCCCTCCTCGCAGGATTGCTTGAGGCTCTCGGCGGTCAGAGTGTCGGCGTAGATGCAGCCCGCGCCGAGTTCCTCCAGATGCGGCCAGTTGCGACGGACGCGCTCGTAGGCGTCGCGGGAGTTGAGGATGTACGCCTGGCCGCCGCGCCAGAACCCGCCCGGCAGCGGCGCGCCGTCCGGCGTGCGGCAGACCCCGCGCGGGAAGCTGGCCGACTGCTCGTAGATGTCCTGGTAGTTGTCATGCAGGTGGGCGACGAACGGGCCCTCCGGGTTGCACAGCTCCCCCAGCTCCTCCACCGTCCCGAGGGCCGGCTCGGGGGGCCAGATGTCAGGATGGGATTCGTCGTAGCCGCCTTTGATCCAGCCGTGGTAGCTGGGGATGCCGCGGCCCATGCCGAGCTGCCTGGCGTCCTCGAGTATCTCGGCGACCTGGCGGAAGGTAATCAGCGGCACGAGGCCCTCCTCGCGGTCCGCCAGCTCCTCGGGCACCGGCATCCAGATCTCATCGTAGCGGGAGCGCCGGAAGGTCCAGCCCAGCATGAAGTGCAAGTTCCGCCCGCCGACGATGTTGGCCAGCGTCGGCGCCTCTTCGATCTTCCGTTCCAGCGTCTTGAACAGGCCGTTCTCCTGCGCCCACCGGCGGAACGCCTTGGCGACGGCCACGTAGCCACCCTCGACGAACCGGTAGCGAAGGCGACGGGGGCCGTTCCAGCGGCCCAGGGACTTCAGCCACAGCGGCGCCGCCCAGGCCCCGGCGTGCAGCACTCCGCCGTCCGTCCAGCCGTCTTCGACGATGCAGATCCAGCCGTTCCCGTCGCTCAGCCCGCCGAACCACCGCATGTTCAGGTGGTTCCCGTCGTAGCGAAGCAACTGGTGGCCGAACCGGTTCAGCGGCTCCCGGACCAGCCGGCCCTGGTGGACGGGCAGCAGGAGGGCGTCCGACTCGATCGGCGGCGGGAACACCAGGCTGGGTATCTGCTCGCTGATGTCCGGCACGTCCACCACCAGCCATGGCCCGTCCAGGCTGAACCGGCAGCGGAAAGTGCCCACGGGGCGTCCCAGGCGGCCGAGCAGCGTCAG
>CAYFVS010000211.1:0-1635 GCA_964346565.1 uncultured candidatus Brocadiaceae bacterium
CCGCGCTTCGACAGCTACCTCCGCATACGAGACGCGATGCGAGAGGAATAAGCCGAAAAATCAGGGGACGTTACCAATCCTGTTCGGCACTCAGGTTGCTAGGATGTTCGCAGGCACCACGGTCGGTCAGGATTTTTAAGAATTTCCGGTTTTTCCTATTGCGCCAGCCTCGCGCCTTTGTTTTGATGCCGCCATGGCCGGCACCAAGCGAGACAAGGTCCGTAGCGAGCAGCTCCAGGGCTTCAAGTATTTCAAGATTCTGGCTGGACTCTTGGAGACCCTGCATGACGCCGCCTGTCAACGCGACCGCGCGCACAATCGCACGCTGCACATGGACCAGTACATCACGCTGCTGTTGATGTACATGTTCAATCCCGTCTGCTCATCCGTGCGGGCCATCCAGGAGGCCAGCGATCTCAAGAAGGTCCAGCGCGTGCTGAAGGTGCCGCGGGCGGCTCTGGGCTCGTTATCGGAGGCGGCCCGAGTCTTCGACAGCGAGCTGCTCATCGGGATCATTGGCCAACTGGTCGAGCGCCTCAAACCGGTCCGTCACGACGCCAAGCTCTCGGACTTCGACCAGATCATCACCTTGGTCGACGGCTCGTGGCTCAAGGCGCTGTCTAAGATGACCTGGGCCGTCTTTAGGCACGACGACACCAACCGGGCCGTCAAGGTGCACATGCAGCTGGAGCTGCTCAAGGGCGTGCCCATCGCTGGCGTCATCACCGATGCCAACTCCAGCGAACACACGGTATTGGCCGAGCATCTGGAGGCCGGGCGGCTGTACGTCCTGGACCGCGGCTACGCCAAGTACGACTTGCTCCAGCAGATTATGAAGGCCCACAGCAGCTTCGTGTGCCGATTGCAGGACAACGCCGTGCTCGATGTCGTCGAAGAACGTCTTCTCGACCACGATGCCCTGGAGGCCGGCATTGTCCGCGACGCGGTGGTGCGCCTGGGCTGCAAGGAGACCCAAGACAAGCTGCACCGGCCGCCGCGTATCATCCAGATCGAGTGCACGCCCCACCGCAAGCCATCGGGCAAGACCGCCCGCGGCGGCCCCGAACAAGGCGACACGATCCTGATCGTCACCGACCGGCTGGACCTGCCGGCCGACGTGGTGGCGCTGCTGTACCGGCGTCGCTGGCAGATCGAGATCTTCTTGCGCTTCTTCAAACACGTGCTGGGCTGCCGCCATCTGTTGAGCACCGACAAGAACGGCATCGAGCTGGAGACGTATGCGGCGATCATCGCGTGCCTGCTGATCGCCCTGTGGACCGGACGCAAGCCCACGCTGAGCACCTACCGCATGCTGTGCTGGTACTTCAGCGGCTGGGCCGACCAGGAAGAACTGCTGCGCCACATCCACAAGCTGACGCTGCAGGATGCTGGCGAAAAAACCGCCTGAGGTCTGCCGGGCCGATCCCACGCTGGATCGCTGCCCCCGTTGCTGCTGCGCACTGAACCGCCCGGCTCCCCGTCCCAGCCGTCTCCACGCCTATCCACCTGCCCTCTTGCCTCTGCTTCCACCTCATGACGCAATCTGAGTGCCGAACAGGATTGATGGTGTCCCCATGTTTTCGCGGAAACCTGTATGGTGTCCCCATGTTTTCGTGGTGTCCCCATGTTTTCGCG
>CAYFVS010000212.1:0-3044 GCA_964346565.1 uncultured candidatus Brocadiaceae bacterium
GGCGTCCCACAGGCGCACGGTCCTATCGGCCGACCCACTGGCCACGGTCCGCCCGTCCGGGCTGAACGCTACGCTCATGACCAGTTTCTCGTGCCCTTCGAGGACGCGCCGGCACTCCCCCGTCTCGGCGTCCCACAGGCGCACCGTCCTGTCGTCCGACCCGCTGACCACGGTCCGCCCGTCCGGGCTGAACGCCACGCTGGTGACCTCCCAGTCGTGTCCCCGCAGGACGGCGGCCTGCCCGGCGCCAACCGGTGTCGGCGGCGGACGGAGGGAGCGGAGCCAGGCGAAGCGGGGCCCCCGGCCCTGTTTCTGCTCCCACCAGCGCTCGAGCAGCTCGTGCAGCTTCGGTCCGTCGCGCTCCCACGGCGCGTCCCCCGCCTCGACCGGTACATGGTGCTGCGCTGCCCCGGAGCAGTCGTACCACCAGGCGCTGTTCCACAGGCACTGGAAGAGCGCCTCTGGATGGTCGGCGACGAAGTGCAGGTCCCGCCGCAGGGCCTCCCGCAGCAGTTCCAGCATCTCCCGTCGTGGTTCGGTCGCCGGCAGCGCCAGCAGGGCGGCGGTGTAGTCAGCGACCAGGTCGAAGGCCATTCTGCGGTGTGCCTTGGCCTCCAGCCAACGCAAGTCGGTCAGCAGGTCGCAAAGCTCGTCGTGCCGCCGGGCCGCCGCCAGGTGGTACACGATATGTCCGAAGAAGTAGCCGTCCCGCGGCCCGTCCGCCCAGCCATCTTCGCAGCGGGCCGCATACGCATCCAGCAGCCGGTTGTGGACCTCGACGAGCGTCCCGGCGGCGAGCTCCTCACGGACTGCCTCGTTGCGCACGTAGTCGTGCGGCAGGTCGTGAAGCAACACCCGTCCCCGTTCGTCGCGCCGCAGCAGGGAACGGTCTTCCAGCCGGTCCACAGTGTCGCGCACGTCGGCATCCTCCGCACCGTCGGCGCCCCACAGCGTGTGCAGCGCGGCCTCCGGGACGGGCGTGTCCTCGGGGAAGACGGCGAAGTCCAGGTAGCGCGCCCGGTGCTCGGGCTCAAGGTCCTCCACGCCGACGCCGATGGCGACGAGGAGGTTCGGGTGGGCGTAGCCAGGGAAGCGCCTTTCTATCTTCTCCAGGTCGGCAGCACGGAGCCGCGCGAGCACGTCCGGCCATCGGGCGGGATGGTCCCTGAGCATGGCGCCGACGCAGGCGAGGGCGAGCGGCAGGTTGTCGCACTCCTCCGCCACCTCTCCGGCCACCTCGGGCAGGTCGTCGCTGGCGCTCCCCGACCAGAGCGCGAGCAGCTTGAGCGCCTGCTCGTCACTGACCCGCTCGACCCAGTGCTCCTCGGCGTCGAGCAGTTGCACGACCCGATGGTCGCGGGTGGTGACGAGCATCCGGCCGTCGGGGCCGAGCGCGCGGAAGGCCTCCGCGTAGTGCGCCCGCCAGACGTCATCCAGGATCAGCAGGCACACCCTGTCCTTGAGCAGCTTCTCGAGGTGGCTCCGCCCTGCCTCGACGTCTTCGAAACCCGACGGGGCGTCCTGGAAGAAGCCGCAGATCTGCGCCTGTCGAGCTGTCAGGTTCGGACTCTGTCCGAGCGTCACCCAGACGATGCCGTCGCGGAACTTCGCCTGTACTTCGGGGTCGTGGGCGAGCGCGGCGGCGAGGACTGACTTGCCTATCCCGGCCCTTCCCCGAAGGGCAAGCGTGTCCTGTCCTGTGCCCGTCACAGCGACTGGCCGGTCCGAGCGGCCGAGCACCTTCTCCTTCAGCGGCTCCAGGTCGTCAGGGCGCGGCAGATAGCGACGACGCGGCAGCTCGGGCACGTTATGCAATCCGCCGGCTCCTGCCGGCGGCGGTTCACCGCCAGGAGGGCGCGCGCTCACCCACAGCGCCAGCGACGCGCCGCAGCCCGCAAACAGGCCTGGGATGATGACGAGCACCCAGTACCACCAGGCAGGGCGCGGCGGGAGAGCAAGCAAGAGGGAGCAGACAATCGTGGCCGCTGCCAGCAGTCCCCCAAGCAGCGCCACACCTGCCCGGCGGCGTGCGGACTCAGCCATAGTAGGAACTCGCACTGAAGCACTTGAAAGGAAGCGCATCATATGGCAAAAGGGGCGGAGCGTCAAACAGCTTTATGTGCCTCTCCCTGGGCTCAGTCGCGCGCCGTACGGCGGGCTCAGGGAGGGGGTGGATGGCGCTCTACCCCAGGGATAGCTTCGGTCGCCCTGCGCCATGGCTGGACCACCCGCCCTACGGCGGGCTCGGAAGCTGCCCCCCGGGCGGACGTGTGCCCTGGAGAGCCGCGCCCGCCAGACAGGCCACAGGGAAGCTCCCTATGCCTGTTCCATTGAAAGGCCCGGCAGGGCCGCCTCAGCCGCAGCCCGGTGTGAAGCGCGTCGCCAGGCGCGCGAACACCGGGGAATGAGCGCGCGGCAAAGAAGAAGGAGCCCCCGGCAGGGGGCGACTCAGCCAACGTTGGACCGCCCGCACTGCGGGCTTGCCCGCCTCGGCCGCGCGTGCGCGCCTGCGGCGCCGGCTGGCAAGATCTTCTGCACTTGACGTTATGCCCTACACGTGTATAATGGCCGGTATGAGCGCGCGCCACACAGGCGACATGCTGCCGAAGGCAATATTGCTATACGAGTATGCGGGCAAGTCAAGGCTCCTGACGAAACAAACCTCTGAGGAGGCGACGGATGGGCATCTGAGAGGGGCGGCGACACAGAGCAAGTGGGAGTACAGAGCAGAGGAGAGCAAGACGCACAACGGCGCTGCGAGCAGCACGGACGCGGGGCTGCACTCCATGATTCATCATTCAGGATTCATAGCTGCTTCGCCCCCCTCCCAGCCGGCCAGGGCGTGCTCGATGGCGAGCACGCTGCAGGCGGTCACCAGCTCGGGGACGGTTTCCATCCACCGTCCACTGGTGTTGACCCACGAACCGTCGCCCTGCTGCACGGTCAGGAGCTGGTTCACCAGTTCGCGGCGCCAGTCGTGCGAGCGGCCCTCCGCGTCGGTGATGCGCTCGACGCCGTAGGCGTTCAGCGCCTTGGCCATGGTC
>CAYFVS010000213.1:0-3085 GCA_964346565.1 uncultured candidatus Brocadiaceae bacterium
CGCGCACGTTCCGCACGGCGACGAAGTTCGTACCCGGGCGAAACTGGTTCTCATTCGCCATGGGTGCCCATCCTGGCTCCGAGGGCGCTGGCACACGCACCCCTTCTACCGCTGGACCAGCCCCGCTTCAACCCCCGGCGCGCGGCTCGCCATCAGCCAGGGAGCCGGACGCGCCGAAGAGCCGTCTCCGCTGCCGTGACGGATGACGCCGGTTACGCTTCCGCGGCCGTGGCCGTCGCGCCGGTGGTAACGCGCTAGAGCTTCCCGCACGGCGCTCACGACGGCCCTCAACGCCCGGCGCGTTGACGGCTCCGGCAGCGCCACCCAGGCTGTGGCGGGACGGAACCGTCGAGCGGAGGGCCACCCGCGCTCACTGACACGCACGTCCACGCCAGCGGCAGACCCCGGCCAGCGGCGCCACACCTCTGAAGGCGACGCGCGGCTGCGGACCGGCCTGAGTCACTTGCCCTTGTGGGATTCGCCCAGTGAGTACAGGTACCCCAGCAGCAGCATCTTGCCGCGCATCGTCTGCTGCGGCGTGAACTCGTTGTTCGCGTAGCAGTAGCGCACGGGCCAGAGCGCCTCCGCGTGCGGCCACTGCTTCCAATCCGGGTAACCCTTGCCAGCGTACCACTGCGGGTCGGCCATGAAGCCCCCGCCCCAGGCGTCCGCGTTCATGTACGGCGTGTGGCCGGGATGGACGCCGGGCACGCCGTCGTCGCGTCCCGAGGTGTAGATGTCCTCGGGACAGCGACTGCCCAGGCCGGTCATGTGCACCATGTTCATGGTGTTGCGCCCCTGGCCGTAGTCGGCCTCCAGGAGCATTGCCCTCAGTAGGACCTCGCGCTCTGCGGCGTCGGTCGAGACGGCGTGGGCGATGCAGAGGGGGTGGACCATCTGGGTGGCCTGGAACCAGCCGTAGGCATCGTCGCTGCTGCGGCGGGAAGGGCGCGCATTGGACGGCGCCACGTTCTTGCGCATCGCCTCGTGCACGATGGAGGCCCTCATGTTCCGGACCAGGTCGGGATGGTGGACGGGCTGCCAGCCGTTCTTCGCGCACATCAGGTAGGCGGCCGTGCCCCAGTGCTGGCAGTGCGAGCGGGAGTCGTCGATCTCGGAAGCCGGCCCGCTGACGACGCTCTCCTCGGCCATCGCGTCCTCATAGGCTCGGTCGCCGGTGATGTTGTAGAGGAACGCCGCCGCCATCATCTTCAGGTCACGCCCGCGCGTGCGACCGTTGCCGATGTCGTACGAGAAATCCAGGTCCTCGTCGCCCGCCGACTTCCACGCCTTGATGGCTTCGTCCCTGTAATGCTCCATCAGCTCGGGCTTCTCGGCAATGCGGAAGCAATCCGCGAGCATCGCGCAGTTGGCCGCGTTGGCCCAGGCCATGTAGGGCCGCGCCGCCGCCTGGTGCATCGTCAGGCGGTCCGGACCGGGGTTGTTCAGCCCGAAGCAGTAACCGCCCTCGCCGTCGCGCAGACGCAGCCAGAAGTCCACCTCGTAGCGTGCTTCGTCAATGATGTCCGGGATGCCGTTGCCGCTCTCGGCGATGTCCAGGTTGTCCTCGCCGATTCTCCCGTTGCTCAGGAAGTAGGGCAGCAGCATGTCCCAGATGATGGAGATGTGGCCGGCGTGGCGATCCCAGTCTGCGGCGTCGGAGTGCCCGCCCCAGGCGTCGGGGTTGGTCGGCTCGCCGGGCTCTCTGTACTGCACCCACTCCTGCTTGCGGTCCCAGACGTCGCCGCGCATCTTCTCCCAGTCGGGGTGCCAGGGGCCGAAGGTCGTGCGGTAGACCGCGAAACCCGGCGGGTCCACCCCCGGGATGAAGCGCGGCTGGCGCGGCGGCGGGTCGTAGTCCTCGCTCATGCCGATGCGCATGTAGAAGAAGCCGCGCACCGAGGTTCTGAACGGCTCGTAGTAGATGTCCCGTCTGATCTGGAACTCCGGGCTGCAGCCGACCCCCTCAACCACCAGGCGGAACCTGCCCGTGCCGGTGAACGCGGAGAAATCGCAGTTCCACACGTCGGACTTCGTCAGGTTCCAGCCCCCGAAGTCCGGGCCCTCGGGCATCCAGAACGAGACGCGGCCTACCTCGTGCCGCTCGCCGGATTCCACGTCGTAGAGCATTACCTTACGACCGACATAGTCGGAGTAGTCCCGGGCGCCCCCGTCCCCGAGCCACATGTAGAGGTCGGCCGACTTGACGGCCGTGTGATCCGGGTTGTAGCCGACGATGTTGACGTGTACGGCCTCCGAGACGCTGCTGCAGATGTCGAACCCGAAGCCGGCGGACCGCGTATCGCTGTTGGTCTCGGGCGCTATCTCCAGCTTGTAGCTGCTGCCCTGCCGGAGCTTCTGCGGCAGCCTGAGGAAGATGGTGTGCTCGACGGTGTAGTTGGCCTCAGGCCAGGCGCGGTCCGTGCCGTTGACCTTGCTCCTGCGGAACACTGCGACAGGATGAGTGGGCTCGGCGTACTCCGGGTCATCCTGGGAGCTGACGGCGTAGCTGCCGGGCTGGACGGCTTTCGCCGTGTCGAGCTCCGGCTCGTAACGTTTGATGAAAGGGCGGCCGTAGTCGCCGGGAGGCGCCTGCGGCCCCTCGCCGTCACCCCGGTACTCCACCTCGCCGTCCAGCCAGTGGACCATCACGTGTTCGTCGTCCACGGTGCGGACCTCGACGAGCCTGGCACCGCGAGCCACGGCACAAACACCTGCGATCAGCAGCATAGCAGCCAGCCCCTTCCTGACCATCTGTCAGCCCCCGTTCCGCGTGTAGTCTGTCTCAGTTCTCCGCGGCGACACACGTCCGCCGCTGCGTCCAACCACGGCATCGAGCTTAGCCGAAAGCCTACCTGGGCGCGAGGGAACAGGCCGATACGTCGCCGACCCGGGCGCAAGACCGGACCCGAAGAAGCCCCGAGGGGGCCGCCCTCGACCTCTCGCCGGTGGGCACCATGCGCCGGCGAAGCGGCCCAGCATCTTCGGCAGTGACCAGATGCCTGTACGTTGACGAACCCCACGGCGCGACGTACGCTGTGGCCGAATCGAGCGACCGGACACAGGTGAAGGCATGCTCATTGAC
>CAYFVS010000214.1:0-10782 GCA_964346565.1 uncultured candidatus Brocadiaceae bacterium
TCCGACGACCAGCCGACGGGTGACGACGTCTGGCAGGTGGACTTCAGTGGCTTCAGCACGGCGGGCTCGTACCGACTCTACGTCCCCTCATGGGGTGAGCAGTCCTACGACTTCGACCTGGCCGACGACGTTTACAACGATGTCGGCAGGGTTGCGCTCAAGACCTACTACTACCAGCGCTGCGGGGTGGCCCATTGCGGGCCCTACGCCGATGAGGGCTATCGCGACCCATACGTCTGCCACGCCTACCTGACGGAGTGCACGGCCGCATCTGGCGAGCCTGACTACGGCACTCTGGACTTGAGCGGCGGCTGGCACGACGCCGGCGACTACAACAAGTACGTATGGGGGGACCTCTACCTTGCGATGGATTGGCTGATGAGTGCGTACGAGAGCAACCCCACTGCTTTCCCCGACGGCCAGCTCACCATCCCTGAGAGCTGGAACGGCGTGCCCGACATTCTGGACGAGGTGAAGTTCGAGATTGACTGGCTGCTCAAGATGCAGATGCCGGGTGGTGAGGTGCTCTCCCGGGTATGGGATGACTATGAGGGCGCCGCAGATACCTGCCCGCCTTCCAACGCAGTGCACAACCACTACTACTACGGGCCCGACGTGGACGCAGGCAGTGTCTTCACCGGCAGCGTGGCCAGGTTCGCCCGCATCTGCGAGGCGGAGGGCGACCCCTACGGCAACGTGGCGACGCTGAAGGAGGCCGCGACTCGCTGCTGGAACGACTACCTCGTCAACCTGGATGACGGCCACGCCAGAGACCCATGGTGGTCGATGAAGCTCTGGGCCGCTGCGGAACTCTGGCGCATGGACCAGAGCATAACCAGCGCCAGGGACTTCGTGGAAGGCAAATTCACAAACTGGGCCGACGCTTTCATGGAAGGCTATAACACTGCCTTCCACGCTGCCTTGACCTACATCCAGACACCGGGCGCCGACCCCGCCATAGTCGCCGACATGAAGACCGCCATCGGTATCATGGTGGACGAGTACTTCGTTTACCGCGGCCCCTACCGCAACTCCATGGAAGACCCCTACTACCACTGGGGCAGCAACAAGTGCCGCGGCTCCTGGGGCGCCGCGCTGATCCAGGCCGCGAACCTGGGCGCGACGGGCTCTCACACCGCCGACGAGTGCCTGGAGCTGGCACAGGACTTCCTGCACGCCTTCCACGGCCAGAACCCCATGCGCATGGTCTACCTGACCAACATGTGGGCCTACGGCGGGGAGCACAGCTCTGTCCAGTTCTTCCACTCCTGGTTCGGCGCGATCACAGACCCGGAGTCGGTAGCATGGTACAGAGGCCTGCCGCCGGGCGTTACGGAGCCTGACTACCCGTACTTCAAGGGCACGGACAACTACGGGGTCTCGGACGACAACTACTCCGACTACGGACCCGTGCCGGGCCTCGTGCCGGGCGGCCCGAACAAGGACTACAGCGGCCTTGCAAATCCCCCCAAGGGCTCAACCTACTACGAGCTCTTCTACCGGGACTGGATAGACAACTCGCCAGATGGCTGGTACAGGACCAAGGTCTGGGAGGTGAACGAGAACTCGATCGCCTACCAGGGGCCCTACGTCGCGCTGGTCGCCGGTTTCATGACGGCTGGCGAGCCACCCCCACCGCCTGACACAGACCCGCCTGCGGCGCCGACGGGCCTCACGGGCACGGCCGTCAGCTCCAGTCAGATCGATCTGGACTGGGACGACAACAGCGAGAACGACCTGGACAGCTACCGCCTCTACCGGAGCACGACCTCCGGTGGACCGTACGACCTGGTCATTGCCGACCTGGTCGTGAGCGCTTGCTCCGACACCGGCCTTGCCGAGTCCACCACCTACTACTACGTGGTGACGGCGGTGGATACGTCCGGCAACGAGTCGGACAACTCCAACGAAGCGAGCGCCACGACGGAAAGCGCCGCGGGCACAATGCACGTGAGCGCGATCAACACCGGCGACCAGAAGGGTCGGTACGGGGGCTGTTGGGCCGATATCACCATAGTCGACTGGACCGACGCGCCCGTTGCCGATGCCACCGTGACCGCCACGTTCGACGGCACGGATACAGACACCGGAGAGGAGGTGACCGAGACCCTCACGGGCGTCACCGGCAGCGACGGCAAGGTCCGTCTTGTGTCCGTCGTGGACATAGGCCAGGTCTGCGTGGACGACGTGACCCACGCGACGCTGACCTACGACTCCAACCAGAATGTGGAGACCTGCGCAGGCTTCTCCTTCTGAGGGCATCCGCGAGGGAGAACGCATGGCCCTCAGATGCTTCTCGATGGAACGGCCCCGGTCCTACCGCAGTCGCGGCAAGGGATCGGGGCCGTTCCTCGTCTCGCGGCACATGGAACACAGGGCGTGGCCTGGCGCCCGGGCGACGAAGGTGGTATCCTTGCCCAAACAAGGGAACGGCTGAGGCGACGCCAGCCAGCGGGTCTTGTTCGCTCCCGCAACGGCAGTCTGCGCCACATGGGAGGCAACCCGGATGGGCTCCCGGAGCACCGCCCGGCTCGTTAACTCCGAACGGCCCGGTTTGGCACTGGAGGCACTGGAACCGCGCCTGCTGCTGAGCGGCCCCGGCCCCGTGTTCGACTCGCCGGCGGACTACATGGTCGGCACGGGGAGCAACTTCGTGGCATTCGCGGACCTCGATGGGGATTCCCACACGGACATGGTGGCCTCCACCTCCTCGGAGGACATCGTCAGCGTGCTGCTCGGCCGGGGGGACGGCACCTTCGCTCAGGCCACCGATTACGCGGTGGGCGACGTGCCGACATGCGTCGAAACCGGCGACTTCAACGGCGACGGCAACGCCGACATCGCAACGGCTAACTACGGGGAAGGCGATCAGACGGTCAGCCTGCTGCTGGGCGCCGGGGACGGATCGTTCGCCGCCGCGGTGCACTACGACGTTGGCGCCCGCCCACACCGGCTGATAGCGACCGACCTGGACGGGGACGGCCTCCAGGACGTGGTCACCACCAACCCCGCGGTGGACACGGTGAGCATCCTGCTGGGGCAGTCGGACGGCACGCTGGGGACGGCTAGGCAATGGTCCGTCGGCGGTTTCCCCCTCTGGGTGGCCGCAGGGGACTTCAACGAGGACGGCGACGTGGACCTGGTCACGGCCGACTACGCCGATGGCCACGTAGCCCTGCGTTTCGGACGGGGAGATGGCCGGCTCGGCGCAACGGTGCACCTGGGCGTGGGCACGGGGCCGGTGTGCGTGCTGGCCGCCGACCTGGACGATGATGGTCACCTGGACATCGCTACCGCCGACAGCGCCAGCAACACGGTCAGCATCCTGCTCGGGAACGGCATGGGCGCATTCGACCCGGTAGTGCATTACGCGGCAGCCGAGGAGCCGTACTGCCTCGACGCCGGCGACCTGAACGAGGACGGCAACCCGGACCTGGTCGTGCTCCCACGCTACGGACCGGAGGTGCGCCTGATGCTGGGCAACGGCGCAGGGGGCTACTCCCTGGTGACCACCCCCGAGTTCACGGAAGCATCGCAGGCCGTGGTGGGGGATTTCGACGAGGACGGACACCAGGACCTGGCACTGGCCACCAGGGCCGTCTCCCCCGCCCCGCCGTGGATAACCGTTGCCCTGGGCAAGGGGGACGGCTCCTTCATCCTGCCCGCCTTCAAGGGGGTGGGGACGATGCCCGTCTCGACCTGTTCGGGCGATTTCGATTCGGACGGCAACACCGACCTCGCCGTCGCCGACCAGGGCAGCGATAGCGTAAGCGTGCTGTTGGGCACCGGGGGCGGCAGCTTCGCCCCGGCCGTCGGCTATTCCGTCGGGCAGACGCCCTGCTGCGTGCGCACTGCGGACCTGGACGGTGATGGGGCGCTGGACCTGGTAGTGGCCGCCAAAGACGACGATGAGGTCTGCGTGCTGCTGGGACAGGGGGACGGCACGTTCGCCGCCGCCGCCGGTTACGGAACCGGAGGAGACCCTTACTGTCTGGCCATCGGCGATTGGAACGAGGACGGCGCACCTGATCTGGCCACGGCCAACTCCAGCGGGGACTCAGTGAGCGTACTGATCGGGGCCGGCGACGGCGCCTTCGCGCCGGCCACCGACTACAGCGTCGGGAACGAGCCCCTGGGCCTCTCGGCCGCCGACCTGGACGGAGACGGCCATGCAGACCTGGTGGTGGCCCTTGGCCTCGATGACAACATCCAGGTGCTCGCGGGCGACGGGGACGGAACCTTCACCGCAGGCGCGACGTTCGCAGTGGGCGAGGGACCCTGCAGCGTGGCCCTGACGGACATGGACGGCGACGGGAACCCGGATGCCGCAGTGGCCTGCCACGTCGGCGGAGACCTGCACGTGCTGGCCGGACAGGGCGACGGCACGTTCGGCACCTCGGTCAGCTACCCGGTCGGCAGGCAGCCGAAGGAGGTGGTCGCCGCAGACTTCAACGGCGATGGGATGCCCGACCTGGCAGTCTCGGACTACTTCCGCGACGTTGCGCTGTTGTTCGGCCGGGGTGACGGCACGCTGGCGCTTGTCGCTGCCTACTTCGCCGGCCACGGGGCCGCCGGGATGGCCGCCGCCGACCTGGACGGCGACGGCGACACGGACCTGGCGGTGACGGACTTCCGCTCGGACAAGCTCTATCTGCTGACCAACCGCTACGCACCGCTCCGTCCGACCGTGTGGGGGCTGAACGACGCGGGCGGCATCTACGCGCGCCTGGGCATGACGCAGTTTGACCCCGACGGAGCCGGCTGGACGCGCGTGCCGGGGGCGCTGGCCCAGCTCTCCGTTGGCGAGGGAACGGTCTGGGGCGTCAACGACGCGGGCGGCGTTTTCCTGCGGGAGGGTGTCTGCGCCGCCGAGCCGCAGGGCACCGGGTGGGCACGCGTGCGGGGCAGACTGGCTCAGGTCAGCGCGGGCGAATCGGGGCTCGTCTGGGGCCTGAACGAGGCCGGCGGCATCTTCGTCCGCGAGGGCGTCACGGAGCAGGACCCCGACGGCACCGGCTGGGGGCGGGTGTCGGGCAGGCTGGCCTCAGTCTCCGTGGGCGAGGGAGTCGTCTGGGGCCTCAACGCGAACGGCGGCGTTTTCGTGCGCGAGGGCGTGAGCCCCGCCGATCCGGGCGGCACGGGCTGGAGCCGTGCCCCCGGCAGGCTCGTGCACGTCAGCGTCGGCGAGACCGGACTTGTCTGGGGCTTGAACCAGAACGGCGGAATCTTCGTGCGGGAGGGAGTCACCGGCACGAACCCCGTCGGCACAGGCTGGGCGCGCGCGCCCGGCAGCCTGGCGTGCGTCTCCTGCGGGTTCGGGGAGGTATGGGGCGTCAACTTCGGCGATGGGATCTTCCGCCGCACGGGCGTTGACGCAACGGCGAGCCCCGCAGGAACCGATTGGGATCGGGTGCCCGGGGCCCTGGCGCAGGTTTCCGTCGGACTGGCTCAGGTTCGCGCCGCAGAGGGGGAGGCGGCCACCACCGGAGCACAGACCCCGGGCGGTTGGTCCCCTGAGCTGGCACGGCTCTGCCCGTCGGGCCGCCCGCCCGCCCTGCCCTGGCGAATGGACGGGGAGGATGGGGACGGAGTCTGGCACCGGGATTCCCAGTGTCTCGGCGAAGAGCCGCCTGATGCACCATGACACACTGACAAATGGTAGAGGAGCGCCCGTGCTGGCAAGAGCGAGCTTGACTGCGGCCGGCCGGTGCCGGTATGGTGTGCAGGGGAGGGGAGCTGGCGAGCATGAGGTGGTGCCCTGGACCCATGGCCCGAGACGGCAGGAGATTGCCTACACCAGCAGGTGCGAGAGGGATCGGGCACAATCCGACCTGCATGACGGAGGCCAGCTCCGCAGTCCCGTTGCGCGTCCCCCCGGACCGGGGCCCGCCGCCCCGGCCGAGCGCATGTCGTCCGAGTCAGCCTCTGGTCCCACGTAGCGCATCATGAACGGCGGTGAGGACGCGACAGACGCCTGCCTGCAGCGCGACGGCGCGGCCCGAGGCTGTCCGCACGGGATTCCGGCCTCTGCCGAGCGCATCCGCAGGCACGTCATGCACTGCCCAGGCCCGGGCAGCCTGTGCCAGGAGTTGCGCCGGGAGCTGGAGGACAACTACGGCAACACGATTCCCTGCCTGGTCCTCTATTACGCAGGGCTGGACGGCACCACGCGGGGGATGCGCTGTCCCTGTGATTGCGGGCGGGCGGGCACCCGCGCCGTGCAGAATGCGCCGGTGACCGACCGTTTGCCGCAACGGGAGCGGCAGGCGAGCGAGCCATCAGCGGCCGAGTGCCTGCCGGCGCGCCTGGTCAAACGCGCCCTGGACGTGGCACTGTCGGCGGTGGGGCTGCTGTTTGGCGGGCCGCTGGCGCTGGCGGCCGCACTGCTGGTGCGGATGGAGTCGAAGGGCCCGCTATTCTACGCCCAGGAGCGCTGCGGCAGGCACGACGGCCGGTTCCGCCTGTGGAAGGTGCGCACCATGGTGCCCCGGGCGGAGGCGCGCACCGGGCCGGTGTGGGCCGGGCCGGGCGACCCCCGCTGCACGCGCATCGGCGCCGTGCTCCGGCGCACGGGCATTGACGAACTGCCCCAGTTGTGGAACGTCCTCAAAGGAGACATGAGCCTGGTCGGACCGCGCCCGGAACGGCCGCACTTCGTCCGGCACTTCCGCCGCGTGCTGCCCGATTACGCCGCCCGCCACCGGGTCAAACCCGGTCTGACCGGGCTGGCGCAGGTGAACGGCTGGCGGGGCCACACCTGCGTGCGCAAGCGGCTGGAGTATGACCTGCGCTACGTCAGGAACTGGAGCCTGGGCCTGGACCTGAAGCTGATCGCCCTGACCGCGTTCCACCTGATCTCAGGGAGCGATGGGAGCGCACGGCCCCCAGAATGAGCTCGCCTCGCTCAGGGTCGCTCTCGTGCACCACTGGCTGGTGAAGATGCGAGGGGCAGAGCGCGTCCTGGAGCTGTTCTGCGACCTGTTCCCCGCCGCCGAGATCCACACCCTGGTGGCCGCCCCCGAGGCGCTGTCGGACAAGCTGCGCAACCGCCCCATCCACACCTCCTTCGTCCAGCGCCTGCCCCGAGCGCGGGAGTGGTACCGCTACTACCTGCCGCTGTTCCCGGGCGCGTTCGAGCAGCTCGACCCGGGCGAGTGCGACCTCGTGCTGACCAGCGACGCCAGCCTGGCCAAGACCATACTGCCGCCTTGCGGGGCGGTGCACGTCTGCTACTGCCACAGCCCGCCGCGCTACCTGTGGAACATGTATCACCAGTACCTGCGGGACGCGTGCCGGGGCGCCCTCGCGCGGCTGGCGCTCCGGGCCTTCAGCCACCGGCTGCGGATCGCCGACTACTGCGCTGCCGGCCGCGTGGACCACTTCCTGTGCAACTCCCGCACCGTGCGGCGCCGCATCGCACGCTACTACGGCCGCCCGGCGCGCGTCATCCATCCCCCGGCGGACCTGGACCGGTTCGCGCTCTCAACCGAGCGGGAGGACTACTACCTGGTGGTCTCCCAGTTGAACGCGTACAAGCGGGTGGACCTGGCAGTGCAAGCTTTCAACCGGCTCGACCGCCGGCTTGTGGTGGTGGGGGAGGGCCCCGAGCGGAGGCGGCTGGCGCGGCTGGCGGGGCCCAACGTCGAGCTGCGCGGCTTTGTGCCCGATCGGGAGCTGCCCTCCTGGTATGCCGGCTGCCGGGCGTTCGTGTTCCCCGGCGAGGAGGACTTCGGCATAACGCCGCTGGAGGCCCAGGCGTCAGGCAAGCCGGTCATTGCGTACGGCGCGGGCGGTGCGACCGAAACGGTGGTCGAGGGCGAGACGGGGCTGTTCTTCGAGGAACCGTCCGCCGCTTCGCTGGCGGAGGCCGTCGAGCGGTTCGAGCAACAGCAGGGGCAGTTCGACCCCGAGCAGATCCGCAGCCACGCGGAGCTGTTCAGCCCCGAGCGCTTCAAGGAGGAATGCGGCCGCTTCATCCTGCGGGCCATGGAGGAAGGGGAGCCCCGCTGAGAAGCCCCAGGGGTCCGGCCGGAAACTGGGCTCGGCCGCGCCGGCGCCATTTGCACGCAGGTCAAGGCGCGAGGCCGCAGGCATGCCCTTGCGGCACGTCAAGGCCGAGCAACACAGAGATGCGCCGCAAACGGCGACGGCCCAAAGGGTTGGCGCGGCGCGGGGCGCTCCCAACGCGGTCAGATCCAGTTTCCGGCCGGACCCCCTAGCAGGCTGCCGGGCCGGATCTCGGCCGGACAGACCGTGGCCCGCAGCAGCAGGTAGCCCCCGAGCAAGCCGAGCGAAACCAGCGCAACCCGACGCGTGCGCCCCCGCCACAGCGCCAGCCCGAACATGGCGCCGACCATGATGGTCAGCACGACCGGGTCGCCCCAGTCAACCAGCGGGAAGACGAACTCCCGTGAGGCGAACGGCCACAGCAGCGGCAGCTCCCAGGGGTAGATCAAATCCGCCCCCAGGTGCAGCACCATGCCCAGCAGCGAGACGCCGAACAGCAGCGGCCAGTTGCGCAGGCAGTTGCCCTCCGGCGCGGCCATGTAGCCGGCCGCCCGCCCGGCACGGCTGTCGGGATCCGCGCCCGCGGCAATCCGGCCGGCCAGCAGCGGAATCGCGCGACAGCCCGCCGCCAGAAGCGCCGGCAGCACCACCACGCCAGGGAAGGAGTGGAACAGCGTGCGGTGGAAGACGTAGAACGCCTGCCGCCCGGCCAGTATCGCCAGCGAGTCCGCGTCGGGCGCCAGTGACGCCGCCACCAGCACACCGGTCATGCGGCCGCCCCATTTCTGGTGGAACCCCAGGTGGCTTACCACTGCGCCCAGGATACCGTGTTCCGGCCCCATCATGGCCGGTTACCACGTCTCGTCGTGGACGCGGTCCGGGTGGTAGCGGTCGGCGGGGCCGGCCTCCTCGGCGGGTCGGCCGACCGAGACGAGCGCGAGGCACTCGACCCCGTCGGGCAGGCCGAGTATCTCCCTGACCCCGCTCTTGCGGTCGTCGGTGGGGTGCACTCCCAGCCAGACGGCGCCCAGCCCCAGGGCGTGGGCGGCAAGCAGGATGTTCTGCGTGGCGGCGGAGCAGTCCTGCACCCAGTAGCCCTCGTGCTTCTGGAGTGCCAGCTCGGCGCAGACGGCTATGCAGACCTCCGCCTCCGGAAGCATGGCGGAGTAGGGGTGCACCTCGGTGACGCGGCGCCTGGTCTCCTGATCGCGCACGACGACGAAGTGCCAGGGCTGCTGATTGCCGGCGGAGGGGGCGGCCATGGCGGCGCGGAGCAGTTGCTGGACCTCCTCCTCAGAGACCGGCTCGCCGGTGTAGGTGCGGATGCTGCGTCGGGTCATGATGGCCTGAATGGCGTCCATGGGCGGGCCTCCAGCCAGGGGGATCAGCGAACGAGGAGCACGGGGCAGGGGATCTCATCAATGATGAGCTGCTTCTCGTGGGCCATCACGTCGCGCTTGGAGGTGGTGGCGCGGAACGAGCCCATCACCAGCAGATCGGCGCCGCGCTCCTTCTGCTCACGGAGGATGACGCTGTGGCAGGCGCCCCGCAACAGGACGGTGCGGTTGTCCACGTCGGCCTGGTCGGCCAGGTGGCTGATGTAGCTGAGCTGCTTGCGGGAGGACGCCTCCAGCTCTCCCTCGTATTCCTGCATCTCCTCCTCGACGAAGATGCGATAGCTGAGCAGTTGCTTCAGGGTGTTGGTATCCACGACGGCGGCGATGATGAGGGTGGCGCCCTCGTCGGCGGCCAGGTTGATGGCATCCCGGGCAGCTTTCATACCCGCTTCGCTGCCCTCGGCGAACAGCAGGATGTTCGAGTATGTGTGTTTGCCCATCGGCTGCAATGCTATGATCCGGTGCCCCGGCCGGACTGGAGCCTCTTCTGGAGGGTCAGTTCCCGCTTGCGCTTGACCTTGCGCAGGACGATGAACTCCTCCCTCCGCCGCTCTGCGAGCGTCTCCTCGATGAACTTCAGCGATTCTTTATAGGCCGGGATATAGGTCTTTTCAAGGGCGTTGACCCGGCGCTGAGTCCGTCGCAGCTCACGGGCCAGCCGGAAGACGGCGTTCTCCACCTGTGCCAGCTCCGCCACCAGGGGCAGCGCCTCGAGGAATCGCTGCATAACCTCGTCCCGGTGGCTGCCCCCGTCGGTGATGCCGAACTGAAGGCCGAACTGCGCCGGCGCGCACTCGACCCCCGGCACGGGCACGCCCATCACGCCGCGGGAGCTGATGCTGAACTGGTGCTTCATCCGCACGCCGCAGGCGGTCCGCGCCAGCCCCGTCATGCCGCTCTGGATGGCCGCCTCGCGCAACGCCTCGAAGGCGGCCTCCATAGCCTCCGCCACCTCCTCCTTGACTCGCCGGGCGGCTTCCATCTCACTCATCAGCTCGATGACCAGAATCTGCCGCTTCTTGTCCAGCAGGTCGTGCCCCCGCCGGACGCGTTCGAGGGTCTTCTCTATCTCCAGGTAGTTACGCCGCGTCGGGGCGACATCCGGGCGCATGGTTCACTGCCCCTCCGTCCAGGACTCCGGTGCCGGCTGACGGCCCGTCTCGGGCGCTTCCGAGCGGTAGTGCTCGTCAAGCAGTTCGTCGCTGAGGCGGCTCAGCTCGCTGCGCGGCAGCACGCTGGCCACCTGCCACGCCAGTTCGAGGGTCTGCTCGACAGACCGCTCCTCCTGCTCTCCCTGGCTCAGGTACTGCTGCTCGAAGGCGTCGCCGAAGCGCAGCACCTGGCGGTCGGCCGGGCTGAGTTCCTCCTCGCCGATGAC
>CAYFVS010000215.1:0-11582 GCA_964346565.1 uncultured candidatus Brocadiaceae bacterium
CTCGAAGTCGCAACTGCCATGGGGCGAGACCTGCGAGACCAGAGAGAACAGGCCGGCGGAGGGGCGGGCGCAGCTTTCCCGCACAAGGTCAAGCAGTCTGGCGCGGCCGGGCGCACGTACGCCGAGCACATCCCTCTCGCCCGCCACATAGTGGAACGCCAGGTTCGAGCAGTGGTAGATGCAACCGTCGAAGTCCCGCCCGTCGGTCAGACGCACGGCGGCCAGCGCCCGGCCGCGGTAGGTGCGCAGATCCTCGGCCCGGATGGCGTCCCAGTTCAGCGCCGGCAGCTCATCGGGCGGGGTCAGCGTGGTGAACCGGCCCAGTTGCGGACGCCATTGCTCCAGTTGGCGCAGCACGGCGTAGTGGCCCGGGAAGCGGCCCTCGTAGGCCGGGGGCGCCTCGGCCGCGTCGCCCATCAGCCCCACGACTGTACCCATCGGCCGCCCCCCGAACTGAGCGAGGAGGCGCGCGGAGTAAAGGGCATTCCGCACCTGGACCCATCGGCTTGTCTTGCGGGAAGAGAAGGTCAACTCGTAGCGCGAACGCCGCAGCGGGCGCCCGTCCCGGCCCACGTCCACGAACACCAGGGCCCGGCCCTCCTGCTCGGTCGTCATGTACTCCGCCGAGAGCCACATGGCCAGCAGCGCGAATCCCACCGAGACGGCCGGGAACAGCGCCCACGTCCAGCGGCGCCCTCGCAGCAGGCCGAGCAGCCAGTAGTCAACCGGCCCGACGATGCCGACGAAGGCCAGGAACAGCAGCGCCAGCAGACCCGGCGGCACCACACGTATGTCCTCCGGCAGGAGCGCCTCCGGCAGGCACGCCCAGCCTTCGACCGGATAGGAGACCAACGGGGACGGCGGTGACGGCGCGCCCGGCGGGAGTCCATCAACATCATGCAGATCCCGCCGCCAGCGGCCGTCCTGAACCATGGCCGTCTGCTGCTGAGCGCACATCTTCCACAGGAAGGCCACCGCGCGGCGCCATTGCGCCGACGAGCGCCCGGGCAGGTCCGCGTCCGCCGGCACCACGACCGCCCGGCCCAGTCCGCAGCGGAACATCCGGATGCCCTCCTCGTCGGGCGCGAGGGCGGCCTTGTCCCCACCGGCCAGGGTCAGAAGGAAGGCACGCTGCCGGTCCCGCATCTGTCCCGCGCTGAGCACGCAGACGCTGCCGCCCCCCTCTACCCAGCACGCCAGCGCCTCAAGCGCGGCCGCCCGCACCTCGGCGAACGCCGGCACCGTGAGCACCACCATGTCGAAGGCGCAGTAAGCCAGCGGGACCGACGGCAGATCGTCCGGCGAAAGCCGGGCCGGCGACGTGACGTAGCTGAGATCCGTGCGGGGAAGCTCGGTGGGATCGTAAGTCTCCAGGCGCAGGGCCTTGCCCAGGTCCGAGCCCGCCGGGGTCTGCCGAGAGCCAAGAACGCACTTGCCGATCACGAACTGCCGCCGCTCCCCTTTCGGCACGGACAGGGGCTGACGCCCCAGGGGCAGCAGCTCCCGATCCGTGCGGAAACGCAGCTCGGCCTGCGGGACGGACATAGCGGGAGCACAGGCCGGAAGCAGGAACCGGAAGCTCTGCCGACCCGTGGTGATCGCCAGCGGCGTTGAGCGGTACCGGCCGAGCAGGGCCTGCCCGTCGTTGAGCACTATTTCGAGCTGCCCCTCGATTAGCTGCCCGCCGGCGGACTGGAAGGTCACATCCACCCACATCGGGGCGTGGCTGCGCGGGCGGGGCACCAGAGGACGTATGCTGGCCGACAGGGCGGTCGCACCGGCCGCGTCGGCCGAGATGGCCACCCACGCCAGCGCCGCAACCAGTACCGGGACTCGTAACAGCCGCATCAGCCGTATCCCCCAGGGCGCCTGTGGTAGTACCACCACTCGCCCATCATCAGGCAGAACGCCAGCGCCGCCAGCAGGGGCCAGAGCGCTCGGTCCATCCGGACGCCTGTCGCGGACGCCTCGACGGTCAGGTCCTCGTCGAACTCGAGCTGGGCCACCGCCGCCAGGCCGGTCTCTCTCCCGGAGAGCAGACTGGCCGGCAGCGTCGCGTGGGTCCGGCCGCCGCGCATCACCCGGTAGATCCCGGCACGGGGCGCGGGCAGAGCAGGCAACATACCCTCGGCGTCGCTGGTCACCTTCTGCCGGCTGCGGTCCGGCCCCTGCACAACATAGGCTGTCTGCGGCTCCAGGCGCACGCCGTCCAGCAGGCCCGTGCGCCGAGGCCGGACCTCCGCCAGCCCGGCCCGCTCCATGGCGAGCTGGACCAGGTTCGAGACGACGACGGGGAAGCCGACACGGTAGGGCAGCGTAGAACGGTCCGTATGGAACAGGAAGTAGTAGGTCAGCCGTTCCCCCTCCTGCCTGCGGAGCAGCAGAGGTCCGGCCTGGCCGTGGATCAGCACCTCCCAGCCCAGTTCCTCGTAGGTCCCCTCGGCGACGCCCTGCCCGGCGGTGGGCTCCTCCAGGATGACCACGTCGGACAACTCGACGTATTGCAGCAGCGGGCTGCCGCGCCGCCAGTCCACCACGGCGGCGGGCTCCTTCTCGACGCTTATCGCGCCGGACAGGTCCGCCGGGACCAGTCCGACGTAGCAGCGCGTCCGGCCCGCCGCCGCAGTGTCCTCCCGCCGGTCCGAGACCACCAGGTCGTAGGCAGAGCCGGCCTGCTCGTCCTTCTCGTCGTGCAGCACCACGTCCGGGCAGGCCCGCAGCGCATGGCGGAAGGCGGCCATTTGGGTCGGGGCAAAGACGTGCAGCGGACGACCGGCGGGCAGATGCAGGTAAGCTGTGTTATCGGCAGCCAGCGCGTCGAAGCCGTCCGGCACCAGGCGGGCCTCGACGGACGCTTCCTCCCTTGCCGGAAGCCGGAAGACGATGCGCTCCGGCTGGTCCGGGGACGGAACCGCCCGCTGTTCGGCGACGGGCTCCCCGTCCCGCAGCAGCCTCACTGTGGCCGGCATGCCCCTGGACGAAGCAGCCACGGAGGTGAACACGTGCCAGTCGCCCTGCGGCGTGCGGCGGGCGTTCAGCTCCGTGATACCCACGTTCGGCCCTCCGGCGGGCAGGCGCTGGTAGTTGAGTTCGAACGAGAGATCGAAGTGAACCCGCGTGGGGAAGTTGCCGTCCGACAGGACCAGCACCTCCTGGAATGCCGTCCCCCGGGCGAGGGCCTGGCTCATGCGCAGGGCTTCCTCCACGTCACCGGGCACCTCCCGGAGCTCGATCTCCTCCAGAGCCCTGCGCAGCAGCCGCTTGTCATTGGTGAAGTCGCACCGCTTGCGCGCCGTGCGGGCAAACGAGATAAGGCAGATCTCCTGGTCGGGCAGCAGGCCCTCGATGATCTGGCTGACCTTCTCCTTGGCCAGGGCCAGCCGCGTCTTGCCGCCCGGCCGGTCGAGGGCGCCCATGCTGGCCGAGCAGTCCACCAGCACGGGCAGGCGCCGCACGCGCGCCCGCCGGGCCCTCCAGAACGGCTGCATCGCCCCCAGCGCCAGCAGCACGAGCAGCGCTATCTGCAGCAGCAGAAGCAGGTTGCGCTTGAACCGCTGGAAGGGCGTGTTCACGCGCCGGTCGCTGATGACCTGTCGCCAGAGCACAAGCGAAGGCACCGCCACGCGAGTGCGCTTCAGCTTCAGGAAGTAGAGCAGCACCAACGGCCCCAGCAGGGCCAGCAGCCAGGCGTTGCTCAGAGCGTAGAAGCCGAGCGATCTCATTCCACCCACCCCCTGCGCGGCAGCAGGTCGAACAGAATCCAGTCAATGGGCGCCTCGGAGCTGACCGACAGGAACCGCCCCCATCGGCGGCGGCAGAGCTGGGCAACGCGCTTCTGGTAGTCGGCGCGGTACTCCTGGTAGAGGTCCAGCAACTGGTGGGCGCTGGTCACGTCCAGAGCCTCGCCGGTCTCGGAGTCCACCAGCCGGGCGTCGCCGCTGAGGTCCGGGGCGATCTCGGCGCCCGACAGTATCTGCAGGCCGAACGTCTGGAGGCCTGCGCTGAACAGGCGGTTCATGCCCCGGTCCAGGTCGCCGAAGGTCAGGAAGTCCGACAGCACGACGGCCACCCCGCGGCCGGTATGGAACTTCAGGAACGCCTCCATGCCGCCCTCGACCGGGGCATCGCCGCCGCCCTCGAGCTTCTCCAGGAAGCCGAACAGTTGCAGCAAGTTGGCCCGCCCGCCGCAGGACGGCATCCGCCTCGGCTCGCCGGCGGCAGCGTTGAACACGTACGCGCTGACCCGCTCCGAGCCCAGCAGGCTCATCATGCCGAAGGCCGCCGCCAGTTGCCGCGCCCGCCAAAGCTTGTCCTCGAACAGCATCGAACTGCTGGCGTCCACCAGCAGGACGACGTGCATCTGCTCCTCCTGCTCGAAGACCTTCATGTAGGGGCGGTTCAGGCGTGCGAAGATGTTCCAGTCAACGAAGCGGATGTCGTCGCCCGGGGCGTAGTCCCGGTAGTCGGAGAACTCGATGGTCCGGCCGCCCTTGCCGGCCAGCCGCTCCCCACGGTGCCTGGTGGTGAACCGGCGGCTGGAGCTGATGCGCAGCCGCTCCAGCCGCGCCAGGGTTTCGTTGGACAGCAGCGACGTCACCCGGGCTTCCTGGCCTGGGTCGGGCATCCTCACACCTCCTCGGTGACCTGCGCGGCCACCTCCCGGACGAGTTCGGGCACGTGGACATCCTCGGCCAGCCCGTCGTAGTTCAGCAGCACCCGGTGCTGCAACACGTCGCGGGCGAAGTAGCGCACGTCCTCGAAGGACACATGCGCCCGCCCATGGGTGAGGGCCCGGACGCGCGCGGCGCGCACCAGCGCCTGGCTGGCCCGCGGGCTGGCTCCCCAGCGCACGTAGCGGCGGACCTCGTCCTCGGCGAACTGCGAGTCAGGATGGGTTGCCAGTGCCAGGCGCGCCGCGTAGTCACGGATGGGGTCCGCCACCACCACCTTGTCGAGTGTCTCCCGCAGCGCCAGCAGGCGCGGCCCGTCCATGACCTTCCGGACCTGTTCCTGTCTCTTCAGGATTGTCCTGTCCAGCACCTGGTTCAGCTCGGTGCGGTTGAGGAAGGGCACATTCACCTTGAACATGAACCGGTCGAGCTGGGCCTCCGGCAGCGGATAGGTGCCCTCCTGCTCGATGGGGTTCTGGGTCGCGACCACGAAGAAGGGCTGCTCGAGCTGATAGGTGGTATGCCCGGACGTGACCGAGCCTTCCTGCATGGCCTCCAGCAGGGCGGATTGTGTCTTGGGCGTGGCGCGGTTTATCTCATCGGCCAGCAGGAGCTGGGTGAACAGCGGGCCGCGTCGGAACTCGAACTGGTAGCGCCCCTCCGGGTCCATGCTCATCACCGTGGTGCCGATGATGTCGGCGGGCATCAGGTCGGGGGTGAACTGGATGCGCCGGAACTGCAGCTCCAGCACCCGGGCCAGCGTCCTGACCAGCATGGTCTTGCCCAGGCCGGGGACGCCCTCGAGCAGAACGTTCCCGCCGCACAGGATGGCCGTCAGGACGCCCTCGACCACGTGCTGCTGCCCGACGATGACCTTGCCCACCTCCGTGCGTATGCGGCCGTAATCGTCGCGGAATCGTTCCGCCTCCGCCTTCAGTGCGTCCTGCTCATCCATGGTGTGTCTCCTGTTGGAGCGCGCTGGTCAGCTCTCATCGCGCCATTCCTTCTTCTTGCGCAACAACCGCTGCATGGTGGACGCCTCCTCGGCCGGCTCCTCCGGCGGGGTGGGCCCGCGCTCGGTGCGGGCCTCGGGTCCGCCGGCCTCCGCCGCCCGCCTGCGAGCGCCCTCGGTCTTCTCGGCGGTCAGCAGCTCTATCTCCCGCTTTCGGCGCAGCAGCGCCTGCATGGTCTCCCCGGATTCCGCCGCCCGGGCGCCGAACCAGCCCCGCACGACCGACCAGTCCAGTTGCACCCGCCGCACGCCGACGTCCACCGGCACCATAGCCGCCAGCACTATCAGGCACCAGTCGGCTATGGGCAGAGAAGTGGACTTGGGCGCGCTGTGGTGCTCGAACACGTGCTCCGCCGTCTCTTCGCCGCTCAACAGGCGCCCTCCGGTCCGACGGGCTATCTCCTTGAGCACTATGGGGTCGGAGCGGAAGCGGAGGTACTCCGGCGAGTAGGGGACGACGAACCCGCCCACCAGCCGCTCCTGCCCGCCCGCCCCGGCGGCGACGCCCACCACCTGGTAACGCCCCTGTCCCCAGAGCGGAAAGCCGCCCTCGTAGCGCCGCGGACCCACCTGGCGCAGGCGCACCGTGTCCGAACGCCCGTGCGGGCCTTTCACCGCCGTCTCCACGTCCAGGAAACGCTCCTGCGGGTGGGTGTCCTCCACCAGGATCACGCCCGCGGTCCCGGAGGCGAACATCCTTGCCTGAAGGTGCCCTTCCTGGCGGGTGCGGCTGCTGTCGGTCACGAGCTGCTCGACGAAGGCGGCGTACTGCTCCCAGTTCACCCAGTCGTCTGCCCAGTTCGGCGACAGGTCGGAAGTGAAAGCGGCCGTCTTGCCCGTGCCGTAGCGCCAGGTCGCCAGGACGGGGTCGGGTATCTCCTCCTCCGGCCCCTCGAGGATGGTCAGGGCCCGGGAGCGCGGCGTGGTCAGCACGTAGCCGTCCAGCGGCGGCACGGCGCTGACGCCCTTCATGATGGGCGAGGGCGCCTCGAATGCGGGCGTGAAGGTGACGGTCTGGATCATCGAGCGCCTGAGCGTCTTGGCTTCCTTGATGAAGATCGAGGGCAGCATATCGGGGCGGGAAGGGTAGTAGAAGCGGCCCCCCGTGGCCCGGGCGATGGAGCGCATCAGTTGCGGGCCTTGCTGGTCGTGAGGGTTGATCACGACGGTGGTGATGCTGACCTCTGCCTCCTGAAAGGACTTAAGCATCTGAGGAGTGGGAGGAGATGGGTCGCCGTCGGAGATGATGATCATGTGCCGGGTGGCTGCGTCGCTGGCCTTCAGCGCGGTCAGACCCATCTGCATGGTGGTGAAGAAGTCGGGCATGTCGCCGATCTCGGCCTGGTTGACCAGCCGGACCAGTCGCTCGTACTCGGAAGCGGGGGTCAGGGGGAAGACCCATCCCGCCCCGGTGGTGCCGTAGCTGAAGGCCAGGGCGCCGACCTCGTCCTGGTCGCCCAGCACCCGGATGGCCTCTTTGGTGATGCGCTTCGCCCAGGTGTTGCCCTGCTTGAACTCGCAGGTATGGAGCACGATGGCCAGGGCGCCCTTGGGCATGACCTTCGTCTGCTTGATGTCCATCGTGACCGGCAGCGCCTCCTCGACCGGCGTGCGGTGGTAGCCGCCGGGGCCGTAGCTGTTCGGCCCGCCCACCATCAGGAAGCCGGTCCCCTGGTGGTAGACGGCATCGCGCAGGGCGGTGAGCTGGCGCACGTCGAACGCATCCGCCGGCACGTTGACGAAGACCACGCAGCCGTAGGGCATCAGGGACATGGGATCGACGGGGAACTCGTAGCCCACCTGTCGCTCGACATCGAAGCGAGCCTGTAGCAGGGCCTCGGTCAGGGGCTGCCAGTCGCGGGGGTCGGCGTCGGGGTCGGTCACCAGCAGCACCTTGCCCTCGCCGGCGAGGTAGATGTGGCCCACCGCCCGGTTGTTCTCCCGCCAGCCGTCCATCTCGGGGGGCGGTTCCAAACGGACGACGTACTCGTAATAGCCGGGCTCGCGCAGGCGGAGCGGGAGCGTGTAGCGGTTCTTGCCGGCCTCGAACTCCACCTTGCCGCTGAAAACCGTGCGCCCGTTCTCCTCCAGGTACAGCGTCCCCTGCCCTGCCTGGAGGGAGGACAGGACGACGGCCGCCTCGTAGGTCTCCCCCGCCCGCACCTGGCGGGGCAGTTCCAGCTTCTCCAGCCAGGCCTCGTGCTCGTAATCGTACTCGACGGGGAGCACGTCCACCGGTATGCCCCTCGACTCCAGCTCCTGCAGGGCGGGGGTCAGAGTGCCCTCGGTCGCGACGCCGTCACTGATCAACACGACGCGGCCCAGGTTCTCCTGCGGTATCATGGCGCCGGCCAGGGAGAGTGCCTTGCCCAGGTCGGTGCCGTCCGGCTGCACGCGCGCGTTGATTGCCTCGAAGGGGAAGCTCAGGCGCGGTGGAAGCTCGACCGCGGCGTCGCGGCCGAACACCACCAGCCCCGCCTCGTCCGATTGGGGCTTGGCGGAGGCCGTCTTCACCACGTAGCGCAACGCCCGGTCGGAGGCGGACTCGCCGATGGAGTCCGACAGGTCGAGCGCATAGACCACAGACAGCACATCATTGGTGCGCACGGCGCGCGGCTCCGCCAGCAGGGCAATCGCCAAACCCACCAGGCAGAGCCGCACCAGCAGGGCGGCCGTCCACCGCCACCCGCGCAGCCCGCTCGCTCCGGCCACCTGCATCCACCAAAACCACGGCAGGACCACGCTGAGCAGGAACGCCCAGGGAGCGGTGAACAGGACTACGCCGCCCAGCCCCAATCCGATGCACACGGAGGCGAACGCAACCAGGAACACAACCAGCGGCAGGGCGGCGCGGAGCTGCACCGGTCTCCGGGGCAGGGGGATGACTCTGCGCACCAGCGCTCTCAGCTTCACGGCATCAGCTCCACGATGCGTCGGTTGCCCGTATCAGCTATCAGTATGTGTCCCCCGGGCGCGACCGCCAGGCCCCACGGCGTGCGCATCTGGCCCTCGCCGTGCCCGACGGCACCGAAGCGACCGACCAGGCGGCCCTCGGGGGTGACGCGGCTGACGCGCGCCGCGCCGTACTCCACCACGTAGAGGTCGCCCTCCGGCCCCGCGGCCACGTCGTAGGGCAGCCGGAAGGTCAGCTCCTGCCCGCCGCCCAGCACGCCCAGCGACCGGCCATCTGCCGCGAATACCTGCACCCGGCTGTTCATGGCGTCCGCCACGTAGAGCCGGCCCTCGCGCCAGGCCAGCCCGGACGGACGCTGGAACTGCTCCGCCCCCGTGCCGAACCCGCCGAACTCCAGCAGCAGCTCACCGTCCGTGGTGAACTTCTGCACGCGGTCGTTCGAGCCGTACTCGGCGACGAACAAGTTCCCGTTCTCGTCGGCGGCGACTGCCACGGGATAGAGGAACTCCCCGGGGCCGGTGCCTTCCCGTCCGAAGCGGAGCAGCTCCCGCCCCTGCCGGTCGAACACGATGACCCGCGAGTAGTGCGTATCGGCGACGGCCACCCGCCCGTCCCGCAGCACGCAGAGGCCCTCGGCCGTTCCCACTTCGGCCTCGGGCATCGTCCAGCGGCGCGCCACCTCTCCGTCCGGCCCGTAAACCAGCACGCGCCCGGCGGTGTCCAGCACGTGGGCCCTTCCCTCCGGGCCGACGGCCACTGCCCGAGGGGCGGGGATGCTGGGGCCGGCGGGCGGCACGGGCCAGTGCCTGACGGCCGAGACCGACAGCGCCGGTCCCTCAGCCCCGCCGCAGCCGACCAAGGCGACCAGGAGCAGCACGGCCAGCACGCGCAGCACCACCTTCATGCCACGCCGGAGGGGACCGCCTTCGGCTCGGTGGCAGAAGCGCCGCCGCCGTCCGGTCGGCTCGTGGCGCAGCTCCGATTCCGCCACCGAACCTCGGAAACGACTGCTCTCCACCGTCAGGTCGCCTTCGGCGTCGGGCACCACGCTGAGGTGCTCCGGCCGGTAGCAGCTTCGCACCGACGCGCCGTCGGCCAGCCAGCGGCCGGCGTCCTCCTGACTCAGCCAGTTGACCGAGCCCAGGCACTCGGCCTGCTCTCGTGTGCGCGGCTCCCAGTAGAGGGCCTCTACTGAGCCGGCGTATATGAGGCGCCCTCCTCGCAGGCAGACGACCTCCTGCGCCTCCCCGATGACGGATTCGGGCCGGTGAGTGGCAAACACAAGCGAGGCGCCGGCGTCAGCCACGTGAGCGCGGATCACTCGCCAGTAGCGGCCCGCCCGGGCCGTGTCCACGTGGCTGAGGGGCTCGTCCAGCACCAGGACGGCCGGTTTGGCCGCCAGCGCCCGCGCGACGGCCAGGCGGGAGCGCTCCCCCATGGACATCTCGGCCGGGTGAGCGGCTGCCCGGTCGGCAAGGTCGAGCGCCGCCAGAAGCTCGTCCACGCGGCCCTGCCCGCCCACGGGCAGAACGGTCGCCAGGTGCTCCCGCGCGCTCAGGTGCGGCCAGAGACCGCCGTCCTGGGGAGCCCAGAACAGCGGTAGCGCGTGCTTACCGGTCGTCGGGCCCCCGCTAACAGCGCCAGCGTCCGGCCGCTCGTAGCCCACCAGCAGGTTCAGCAGCGAGGTCTTGCCCGCCCCGGAGCAGCCCAGCACGGCAGTGACGCCGGTGCTGATGCTGACCGACACGTCATCCAACCTGGGTGCGTGCGGGCTGCCCAGTCGGACAGACTCCAGCTGCCACAGGGGATCAGGCATGGGTCCAGAGCCTCGCGAGGCCGCCCTTGGCCGCCTCCGCGAGCAGCAGGAGGAGAAGGGGAATGCACAGGGTGATGCACAGCATGGCGCCGAGGGCCGCGCTGCGTCCGTAGTGCATGAGGTTGTAGAGCCGCACGCCGACGGGGGTCACCGTCGAGGGGGCCAGCACGGCTGAGGCCGTCAGGTCGAAGTAGCCCCAGCAGAACAGCAGGAACACCACCCAGAACCGCCGCCGCACCCGCAGGTCCCACAGCAGGCGCCGCCCGGCCCGGCGCACCCGGCGGACGGCTGAGGCGGCCATCGCACCCGCCACGTGCGCCGCCCGGCTGGCCGTCAGCTCCGCCAGCAACAGCCGCAGCACAAGCGCAAACGGCACCAACAACACCGAAAGGCACAGCCAGAGCGGAACCGGCGTGTCATAGGCCCGACGAAGCAGCGGCGCCTGGAACAACGCCAGCAGAAGCAGCGACAGAACCAGCGGCCCAACCAGCCCCGGGACCACGGCCGCCAGCGTGGCAAGCGCCCAGGGCGACCTGCTTCCCCGCTGCAGCCCGTGCAGCAGGACGCCGGCAACGGCGTACGCACAGACGGCCGAGGAGACGCCGAACAGCAAGCTGCCGCCGATCCCCGCCACGAGCCCCGGATGCCGCGCCAGCACGCCAAAGCCCTGCAACGTGTCCCGAGCCACCACGGCCGCCGGGACCAGCCCCGTGGCGGCCAACGCCACGGCCAGATAGAGCCACAGCCCGACCCGGCGCGCCGGCCCGCCGGCGGGGGACGCGCCCGGCTCCCCATCCTGCGCACCACGCCAGCGGAGAACCACAGCCAGCAGGGCGAACAGCACCAGCAGCTCCACCACCAGCGGCAACAGCGAAAGCCGGACGGAGCGCCCAAGAGGCAGACCCCCCGCGTGCGCGTCGAACAGCGACACGGTCCAGGCCGAGATGCCGAACAGGGAAGCCAGCTCGAACTCCCCGAACGCCAGGAGGAACACCAGCGCGAACGCCGCCGCCCACACCCCGGCTGAGGCTCGGAGCCGGAAAGCGGCCTCGTGCAGACGGGGCGCCAGACTGCCCGTCTCGGCGCGCGCCAGCCGACGGCAGTGCAACGCCTGTGGCGAAGGGCCTGCGGGGGCAACGTGCACTGCGACGGCGGCCACGGGAGTCAGGC
>CAYFVS010000216.1:0-12771 GCA_964346565.1 uncultured candidatus Brocadiaceae bacterium
GGGGAGCTGGCGAGGCATGGGCCGCCGGGGCTGGCCGTCCACCTGGTTGATCGCCGAGAGGACAGCGTGTTCAGTCCGCTGCTGCCCGACCTTATCAGCGCGCGCGTGTCCGCACGGCACATGCGCCACCCCCTGCGCCCCCACTGCGAGGGCCTGGGCGCCCGGTTCACCCGGACCGAGGTGCAGCGCATCCTGCCGGAGGAGGTGGCGGTGGAGACGGACGTCGGCCGATTCGGGGCCGACGCGCTCCTAATCTGCCTGGGCTGCGAGAACAACTACTTCGGCGACGAGCAGGCCAGGGCCGGCAGCATCGGCCTGAAGACCGTGGAGGAGGGGCTGACGCTGCGGCGCGAGACACGCCGCTGCGCGGAGCGCCTGCTGGCCGGCGGGCGATGCCCCGTCGTGGTAGTGGGAGGCGGCTACACCGGATTCGAGGTGGCCAGCCACGTGGCCTACGCTCTCCGTCGCCTGACGGGACGGACCTACGACGAACTGCGCCGCGCCTGCCCCCTGCTGATAGTGGACAAGGCGCCGGGGCCGCTGCAGAATGTCTCGGGCGCCGTCCGGCGCTGGGCTGTGGAGCTGATCGGGAAGTTCGGCGTCGAGCTGCGCACCGAGTGCACGGTGGAGCGTTTCGGCAAGGACGGCGTGATGCTCTCGGACGGCACTCAGTTGGCTGGGGCCCTGGTCGCCTGGGCGGCGGGTGTGACGCCGGGGCGGGCGGTGGACGGGCTGGAGGCGTCGAAGGGGCGCGGCGGGCGGCTGGAGGTGGACCGGTTCCTGCGGCTGCGCGGTGCGCAGCGCGTCTTCGCGGCGGGCGACGTGGCAGCGGCGATCCCACCCGGCAGGGAGACGCCGTTGCGGATGGCCGTGCAGTTCTCCCTGGCGGGCGGCCGGCAGGCGGGGCGCAACACCCTCCGCGCCCTGGCGGGAGAGGAACTGGAGCCCTTCGAGCCGACCGACCTCGGCTACGTGGTCCCCCTGGCGCCCGGCGAGGGCGCGGGGGTTGTGCTGGGCCGCGAGACGTGGGGCCGACTGCCGAGTATGTTACACTATGCGATGTGCTCGGTCCGGTCCTGGAGTTGGGAGAACCGCTTTGGCATCCTCGCTGACCTTCGCAGGAGGGACGTAGCATGAGCAAGGGAAAAGGTCGCCGTCGGTTGTGGTTGCTGAGCAACACGGCCCACTCGTTTACTTTCCGCTACGCGCTGGTACCGCTGCGGCTGATGGTGGGCATCATATTCCTGACGCACGGCCTGCAGAAGGCATTCGGCTGGTTCGGCGGCCCGGGGTTTCAGGCCACGGCGGACATGCTGGCCAATCTCGGATTCGCGGTTCCCGGCCTGTTCGCCGTTCTGCTCGCCATAGCGGAGATGGCCGGCGGGCTGATGCTGATCCTGGCCCTGGCGCCCCGGCTGGCCGCTGCCGTGCTGATCGTAGTGATGGCCGTGGCCCTGTCCACAGCGCACAAGGGCCAGAGCTTCTTCCAGACCCACCAGCAGCAGATGCTGATTGCCGCCTGCGTGACGATGTTCCTCGCCGGCGGAGGGCACCTGGGCTTGCAGCGAAGCACGCCGCGCGACTGAGTCACGGCAGCAGCACCAGCACAGTCAGCAGGAAGAGCATGACGGCCGTCGAGTAGCTTGCCGTGCGCACGTCTATGTCCGCGATGCGTCTCCCCCGCCAGACGCGCCCCACCGTCCCCGCCAGCAGCAGGAGCAGCGCCGGCGCCGCCGCCAGAACCGGCGAAGCCGGGCCGAGAATGCCGTACAGCGCAACGCCCACCGCCAGGCCGGCCGACAGCGCCACGTACAGCACCCGCTGCCAGCGGCGGCCTATCACCTGCGCAAGCGTCAGTACCCCCGCCGCGCCGTCCTCCTCGTAGTCGCGCAGGTTGTTGGCGGCCAGCACGCAGGCCGTCGCCATGCCCACCGGAACGGACAGCAGCATCACGTGCGTGGCCAGACGCCCTGTCTGGGCGTAAGTGGCCCCCCCGACAATCAGCGGGCCGAACACCACCACCATAAGGGGTTCGCCCAGCGCACGACCTTTCAGCCGGAACGGCGGGCCCGTGTAAGCGTAAAGCGCCAGCCCGGCAGGCGCGATGAACAGCAGAAGCTCCGGCCCGCAGCGCCACACGATGTAGCCCCAGGCGGGCACCGACAGGGCCAGGCACGCCAGCGCTTCCCCCAGCACCTGTGCGGGGGTCATGCCGCCGCGCACCAGCAATCGCCCCGGCCGGCCGTCGTCCTCCGCCTCACGGTGGTCGGCGCCGGAGGTGTAGTCGAAGTAGTCATTCAGCAAGTTGCCCGCCGAATGGAACAGCAGCACGCCCAGAGTGCCCACCAGCAGCACGGCCCACCGCCAGTGGGCGGGCGGCAGCACCGCCGCCGTCCCCACCCAGACCGGCAGTGCCGAGAGGGGGAAGGAGAACGCCCGCAGGGCGCGCAGCCACTTCCACCGGACCGGCGACAGTGCGGCCTCTCCCATAGTCTTCTCTCCTATGGCCGTCGGAATGCCCGTCCGGGCGCGGCCCTGAGGCCCGGCAGGTGTCGGTCCAGCACCGGTTGGAGGTCCAGACACAGGTACTCGGAGACGCCTTCCTGCACGGCCGGCCAGGGGACCAGCAGGGCCGCGGCGCTCCGGCACAACTCGGCCAGCCGGCGCTTTGCCGTCTGCTGCCCGTCCGGTCCCATGCCCGGCAGAGTCGGCACGCCACGGCGCCGGTCAGTGCCCAGCGTCTTGCCCGCGGCCAGTTCGCTGCCCGCCACGTCCAGCAGGTCGTCCGCAATCTGGTATGCCGTTCCGATGCGGTAGCCCGCCTCCTCCAGAGCGTCGCGCAGCGCGGGGTCCTGCCCGGCGGCTGCCCAGGCGGCGAAGGCGAACAGCGGCCCGGTCTTGCCCCGCGCCAGCCGCAGCCGCGCCTCCTCGGACTGCTCGCCGGCCCCATCCAGCTCCTGGGCGGCTTCGGTCAGGGCCACCTCCCGAATCCCGGCCGCGAACCTGCGCACCGAGAGCAGATCGGTCAGCGTGATCAGCTCGAAGGCCCGGCTCAGCAGCAGGTCGCCCACCAGCACAGCCGCCCGCGACCCGATCTGCCGCCACAGTGCAGGCCGCCCCCGGCGCAGCGCGGCGCCGTCTATCAGGTCGTCGTGGCACAGCGTGGCAGTGTGCACCAGCTCCACGGCCGCGCAGGCGCGCTCCAGGCGCCGCTGCTCTGCTCCGCTGCCCCGCGCAGCGCGGACGGCCAGACGCGTGCGGAGCATCTTGCCCCCCAGGAGCAGCCCGACCGCTTCGTCGCCCACCAGCTTGCCCACGCTCTCCTGCACGCTGCGTCGCACGAGACGACGCACCGACTCCACGGCGTTCTGAACGCTGTACTGCTCCCCCATGATGCCCCCGGCATTCGAGCCCCCTTGCTTGCTCTCAACGGTAATCGTTCCCGGCGGAGCCGTCAAGGGTCCGCCGACCGCGCCCGCGCTTGCCGTCGGGCACCCGAATCGTATGATATGGGGTGTGGGGATCATGTCGAAAGGGGGCTGTCATGTATGCCGGCAACGTATTCGGTGTGCCTGCTTCCGCAGCGTTTCTCTGCACGCTGGCCGTTTTCGGGGCGGCGGGCTGTGCCGCCGTGCCGCGCCGGGACGACCCGCAGACGGCCTATGTCGTCACCGGGGGCGCCGGCCGCCTGGCCCGCTACGCGCCCATCTTCGTGCTCCAGACCTGGGCCGAGGACTACAACCGGATTGGCGCAGCCGCCGTGCCAGGGGAGGGAGACGCGGCGCGGGTCCTGGTGGATCCCTCCCGGCCTGTTGTCTACGCCCGCGAGCGCTGGTTCCTTGGGGAGCGCGATCGCTACACCAACCTGATCTACCGCGTGCATTTCCCGCGCGTGCCGCTGCCCAACCTGACCGTCGGGCGCAACGTCGGGCTGCTGGTGATCGTCACGCTCGACGAGGCGGAAAGGCCCGTCCTGGTGACCACGGTGCACACCTGCGGCTGCTACCTGGCGTTCGTGCCCACCAGCTACCTGCCGGCCGGTGTGCTGCCGGAGGGCCGCGGGCCGGGGCCGCAGAAGGTCCACGGGGAAGTCCTGCCCGGCAGGCTCAACTACCCGCCCGAGTTCGCGCCCCGCTATCGTCCGGCCGTGTTCCTGCGCGACGGTACGCATCGGATCATGGACATCCGGCTGGTTGACCTGGAGGAAGCGCCGTGGCGCTACCGCGTCGTGAGGGCCGACCTGGCGCCGATCGCGGCGCTGGACGCCCTGCCGGCAGACGGCCAGACGACATCCTTCTTCGAGACGTCGGGCGCGCGCAAGGGATACGTGAAGGGGTCGAGCAAACCACTGGAGCGACTGCTGATAAGCTGGTGGGCCCTGGACTGGCGCGTCGGCCAGGACAAACGCTACGGGCCGGCTGAGGAGATGAACACAACCTTCTACACCAGCCTGAAGCCCTGGCGCCGGGAGCAGTCCGACATGTGGCCCTTCGCCGAGTTCCTGCGCTACTGGGGATGGCGCCTGTAGGTGATTGCCCCCTGCGGTGGAAACGCGCCGGCAGTCTGCTAACATACTCCAGGGCCTCATCCAGCGCACCATTCCAGGCAGGAGGACTCGATGAGCGGCATCTTCGGCGTCGCCTCGCGCGAGGACTGCATGGACGACCTGTTCTACGGGACCGACTACCATTCGCATCTGGGCACCGAGTTCGGCGGGCTGGCCATCTGGGGTGATGAGCTCTACCGCGGCATCCACCGCATCGCCCACGGCCAGTTCAAGAACCTGTTCTACGAGTTCTCGAACACCCACCGCGGCGCCAGAGGTGTGGGAGTAATCAGCGACTTCGACCCGCAGCCCATCGTGGTCGAGGGGCGCTTCGGCACCACCGCCCTGGTCACCGCCGGGCTGATCGCCAACGTGGAGGAGCTCAGCGAACGCCTGCTGCGGGAGGGGGTCACATTCAGTGAGGTGCTCAACGGCCGCCTGAACCAGACCGAGATGGTCGCCAAGATGATCGCCCAGCGGGGGGACGTTGTCAGCGGCATCGAGGCCGTCTTCGACAGCGTCCAGGGCTCGGTCTCCCTTCTGCTGATGACCGAGGAGGGCATCTACGCGGCCTGCGACCCCCACGCACGGTTCCCTCTGGCCATAGGCGAGCGGGACGGCACCACGGCCGTCGCCAGCGAGACCTGCGCCTTCCCCAACCTGGGCATGAAGGTCAGGAAGTACCTCCAGCCGGGGGAGGTGATCTTCTTCGACAGCGACGGGGTGAAGGACCTGGTCGGCGGCGGCGGAACGAAGAAGATCTGTTCCTTCCTATGGATCTACACCGGCTACCCGGCCAGCGCCTACGAGGGCATCTCGGTGGAGGCCGTCCGCGAGCACTGCGGACAGGCCCTGGCCCGCAAGGACGATGTCGAGGCCGACCTGGCCGCCGGTGTGCCCGACAGCGGCACGGGCCATGCCGTCGGCTACGCCATGGCGAGCGGCCTGCCTTTCCGCCGGCCCCTGGTCAAGTACTCCGCCGGCTACGGGCGCAGCTACACGCCCCCGTCCCAGGAAGTGCGCGACCGCATCGCCAAGATGAAGCTCATCCCCATCGAGGACATCTGCCGGGGCAACCGGCTGATCGTCTGCGAGGACTCCATAGTGCGCGGCACGCAGTTGAGGAACCTGACCATCCAGAAGCTGTGGGCAGCCGGCGCCGACCAGGTGCACATCCGCGTGGCCTGCCCGCCGCTGATGTTCCCCTGTCGCTACAACCTGTCCACCCGGTCGGTGCAGGAGCTGGCCGCCCGCCGGGCCATCGGCGCGCTGGAGGGCGGCCGTTGCGAGGACGTTGGCCCCTACCTGGACGAAGGCAGCCCGGAGCACCGTCGGATGGTGGACTGGATCCGGGAGGATCTCGGCTGCACCAGCCTGGTCTACCTCAGCCTGCCCGAGATGATAGAGGCCGTCGGCCTGGCGGAGGCCGACCTGTGCACCTACTGCTGGAGCGGCCGGGGCTGAGCGGCCGGTGCTCCTCCGCTTCTGCATCTACTGCTGCCGGGGGCGATTCCCATCGCGCCGACGGCCCGGCCGGTGCATCTTACCGGTCATCTCGCCATGGACCCTTCAGGGCGCAGGCCGGCTGCTTGTCGGGTCTCTGGCAATCCGCTACAATCCAGCGGCCGAGGCACGCGGGACTGCAGTGGGGGTGGTGCGCGCGGCCGCGTGCGCCTGACCCGGCCTTCACTGCGGCGTTGGAGGCGAAAGATGGCCGGTCGGATTCTGTGGTTGGTGGCATCGGGGCTCATCTTCCTGTACCTCGGTTACGTGCTGATCAGACCGGAGAAGTTCTAAGTGCTCTCGGCGGTTGTGCTACCCCTTGCGGTTTTCTGCGTTCTGCTCGCGGGGCTGGTCTGTGTCCTGGGGGAGTATCTGGCGTGGGTCTACCGGCGGGAGATGGACGCCGAGGAGCAGGTTGCGGGGGCCCTGTCGCTGCTCACCGATTACGTGGAGAAGCCCGTCTTCGAGCCGGCGGAGCGGCTGGTCTATCGGGTGTGCGGAGTGGACCCGGAGCACTCGATGGGCTGGAAGGAATACGTGGCGTCTGGCTTCCTGCTGAACCTTCTGCTGTTCGCGTTCCTGTACCTGGTGTTCATGCTGCAAGGGGCGTTGCCCCTGAACCCGCAGGGAACGGGCGGGGTGAGCTGGCACCTGGCTTTCCACAACGCGGCTACCTTCGTCACCAACACCAACCAGCAGCACTACAGCGGCGAGCAGGCGTTGACCTACTTCTCGCAGATCTTCGCGGTGGTGCTGGCCATGTTCCTGTCGGCCGGGACGGGCATGGCCTACATGGTGGCGTTCGCGCGGGGTCTGCTCAACAGGGAGGACCCCCGCCTGGGCAACTTCTACACGGCGCTGGTCAAGTCGGTGGTGCGGTTCCTGCTGCCGGTCAGCCTGGTGGCTGCGGTGGTACTGGTGGCCGAAGGGGTGCCGCAGACGCTGCGGGGCGCGGCTGAGGTGCAGACACTGGAGGGAGCGCGGCAAGCGATAGCCCGTGGGCCGGTGGCGGTGCTGGAAGCCATCAAGATGGTGGGCACGAACGGCGGCGGCTTCTTCGGTGCCAACGCGGCCCATCCGTTCGAGAACCCGACGCCGCTGACCAACGTGCTGCTGAACCTGTTGCTGCTGGCCTCGCCGATGGCGGCGGTCTATGCCTTCGGCGTGTGGATGCGCAAGCGGGGGCACGGACTGATGATCCTGGGGGCGGTCTCGCTCGTTGTCATTGTCCTGCTGGGCCTGGCCGTGTGGGGTGAGACGGGCCCGAACCCGGCGCTGGAGGGGCTGGGACTTGACCAGTCGGTCGGGAACATGGAGGGCAAGGAGACGCGCTTCGGGCCCGTGCTGAGCGCCCTCTGGGGGGTGTCCACCACGTCCACTACCAGCGGGGCCGTCAACTCGATGCATGACAGCTTCACCCCGCTGGGCGGCCTGGCGTTGTTCGTGGGCATGAGCATGAACTGCCTGTTCGCCGGTGTCGGCACGGGTCTGCTGAACCTGTTGACCTACGTGTTGATCTGCACGTTCATAGGGGCCCAGATGGTCGGCCGGGCTCCCAGCTACCTGGGCAAGCGGGTGGAGCCCTACGAGGTGAAGTGGGCGGCCATCATCATCCTGCTGCTGCCCACGCTGGTGCTGTTCCCCACGTCCCTGGCCCTGGTCACCCGGGCGGGTCGGGCCGGCATTACCAATCCCGGCTATCACGGTCTGGGCCAGATCATCTACGAGTTCTTCTCCGCCGCGGCCAACAACGGAAGCGGCTTCGAGGGCCTGCGGGACAACTCGGCCTTCTACAACCTGAGCTGCGGCATCGTCATCCTGTTGGCCCGGTACGTGCCCATCGCGCTTCAGATGATGATCGCTGGCTCGTTTGCCCGGAAGAAGATCCGCCCGGAGACGGCGGGCACCCTGAAGGTGGAGAACTTCTCTTTCCTGGTCCTCTTTGTCGGGGTGCTGGTGATAATCAGCGGGCTGGTCTTCATACCGGCCCTCGCCCTTGGCCCTATTGCTGAGATACTGCTGAGCCTGTAGCCGAGCGTGGACAAAGCGCAGATAAGACAGGCTGTCAGAGACGCGTTGGTCAAGCTCGACCCGCGCTACCTGGTGAAGAACCCGGTCATGTTCGTGGTGGAGATCACCACCGCGATGGTGATCCTGATGACCGTCGCGCCGGGTTTCTTCGCGGGTGCGGAGAGCCGGGCTTACTACGCGGTGATCGCCGGCATCCTGGTCTTCACGTTGCTGTTCGCCACGTTCGCCGAGTCGCTGGCCCAGGCACAGGGGGAGGCCCACACCGAGAGCCTGCGGGCGATGAAGGAGGACGTGACGGCCACCCGGCTGCGGGAGGACGTGCCCCTTGAGCAGATAGACGACGGCGTGCTGGAGACGGTGGACGCAGAAGCGCTGAACAAGGGCGACCTGGTCTTCGTGAGCAAGGGGCAGATGGTCCCCCGCGACGGCACCATCGTGGAGGGGTCCGCCTCCATTGATGAATCCGCCATCACAGGCGAGTCCGAGCCGGTGATCCGCCAGAGCGGCACCGACCGCAGCTCCGTGACCGGCGGCACGGAGGTCCTGAGCGACCGGATCAAGGTGGAGATCACCGTCGAGCCGGGCGAATCGTTCCTGGACCGCATGATCGGGCTGGTCGAGAGCGCCAGCAGGGAGAAGACGCCCAGCGAGGTCTCACTCACGCTGCTGCTGGCCAGCTTCACGTTCATCTACATGCTGGTCATCACCACGATGTCGTTCTTCGGGCGCTACGTGGACATGACGGTGGACGTGGCCAACCAGATCGCGCTTCTGATCGGCCTGATGCCGACCACCGTAGGGGCTCTGCTGTCGGCGATCCGGATAGCCGGGATGACCCGCGTCACCCGGCACAACGTCATCGCCAAATCGGGCAAAGCCGTGGAATCTGCGGGCGATCTGGACGTGCTGGTGCTCGACAAGACCGGCACGATAACTACCGGCGAACGGGTCGCCACGGACTTTGTCCCCCTCGGCGACCACGACGAGCACGAGGGGTCCGACGCGGCACTGAAGGCGTCCTTCTACGACCAGACGACCGAGGGGCGCTCGGTGGTGGCCCTGGCAGAGCAGAGGGGCCTGGAGCCGAAGGAAGAGGAACTGCCGGAGGAGGGCTTTGTCGAGTTCTCCGCCGAGACCGGCTCCAGCGGCATTGACCTGCCGGACGGCACCAGGGTGCGGAAGGGCTCAGTCGAAGCAATCAGCGATATGGCCGCTTCGGTTCCGGACGGCCTCGAGGAGGCGGCCAATAAGATCGCCGATGCGGGGGGCACGCCCCTGGCCGTGCTGGTGGACGAGCACATCATAGGGCTGATAAGACTGCAAGACGAGCTGAAGCATGGTATCCAGGCGCGGATCGCCGAACTGCAGAGAATGGGCATCAAAGCCGTCATGTGCACCGGGGACAACGAGCGAACCGCTCGCTACATCGCTCAGCAGGCGGGTATTGACGAATTCCACGCGGAGTTCAGGCCAGAGCAGAAGATAGACCTGGTGCGGCGCATCCGGGCCGCCGGCAACCTGGTGGGCATGACCGGCGACGGCACCAACGACGCCCCCGCGCTGGCCCAGGCCGACGTCGGCCTGGCCATGAACGCCGGCACCATGGCCGCCAAGGAGGCCGGCAACATGGTGGACCTGGACTCCGATCCCACGAAGCTGATCGAGGTGGTCGGCATCGGCAAGCAGCTTCTGATGACACGCGGCTCGCTGACCACCTTCAGCATCGCCAACGACGTGTCCCGCTACTTCGCTCTTGTGCCCGCCATATTCGCCACCGGCGCGCCGATTCTGGGCAAGATCAACCTGCTGCACCTGCACTCCGCCCAGAGCACCATCATCGCCTCGCTCATCTACAACGCACTGATCATCCCCTTCTTGATTCCCCTGGCGATGCGGGGCGTGGAGTACAAACCCGTCAGTGCCGCGAAGATGCTCACGCGGAACATGCTCGTTTACGGGGGAGCGGGCTTCATCGCCCCTTTCATCAGCATCAAGCTGCTGGACACCTTGCTGGTCTACCTGGGATTCTTCTGAAAGAGACGCTCAAACCAGGCATCGGAACATGGCGGACGAGAACAGCGCACCACGACAACAGGAGCCGGACGCGGCCCGCGAGGCCGAGCCTGAAGCCACCGCTCTCCCGGGGGAGACCCCCCGGGAGCCCGATGTCGGGGAGGAAGCGGGCGAGGTGCCCACTCCTGAGGCTGCTCCGTTCGGCCGCCACCTGGCCGCGGGCCTGCGCCTGCTGATTGCGGCTGTGCTGCTGTGCTCAGTGGCCTACCCGGCCGCGATAACGCTCGCGAGTCGGGCGCTTTGGCCGCAGCAGTCCCGGGGCAGCATACTGGAGCTGGCGGGCCGGCCCGTCGGGTCCGGGCTCATCGGCCAGCCGTTCCACTCGGAGGTCTTCTTCCATCCCCGCCCTTCCTCGAAGGGCTACGACGGCATGAACAGCGGGTCGCAGAACCTGGGGCCAGTCAACCAGGCGCTGACTGACAGGGTCGGCAAGAGGCTGGCGGAACTGCAAGGGGAGGGGATTGCCCCGGCGCAGGTGCCGGTCGGGTGGGTCACAGAGTCGGGTTCGAGCCTGGACCCCCACATCACACCCGCGGCGGCCCGTCTGCAGGTGCCCCGTGTCAGCCGGGCCGCCGGGCTTCCGCCCGTGGAGCTGGAGGAGCTGATCGAGAAGCACCTGGAGGGCAAGCTGCTCGGCCTGTTCGGGCAGGAAAGGGTCAACGTCCTTCTTCTGAATCTGGAGGTCCAGCAACGTCTGGACAGAACCGAATGAACGACCAGCCCGAGCAACAGGAAGGAGTCGAGACCGGCGGCAGGCGCTACGATCACGTGCTGATCAGCGTGTCCAATCCGCGGACGGCCGATCAGCTTGTCCGCCTGGGGCGCCTCCTTTCCGACACGTCCTCGGTGCTTCACATCATGAACGTGACCGTCGAAGCGCCCTTTCCGCAGCGCGCCGCCTCGTGGCGCCGCAGTTCGCAACTGGTCATGGACATGACCCATCTGGCCAGCCGGCTGGGTCGGGTCGCCAGGCCACTGGCCGCCACGGCGAAGTCCATCCCCGACGCCATCGTCAGCGCGCTGGGAGACGTGGAGGCGGATCTGGTCATCATGGGATGGTTCGGGCGGGTCACCCCGCTGGCAGTCAAGAGGAGCCGCGTGGTCAACAAGGTGCTGCACAGGGCCGGATGCGCCGTGGCCGTGCTGAAGTCACGGGGCGAGCTGGAGCAGATGGAGCGACTTGTGGTGCCGATAGGGTTGCCGGGGCTCAATGAGGACCGGATGGCCGTCGTCAGGAGGCTCCGGCGGCAGCGCGCGATCCCCGCAACGCTGGTGCACGTTCTGACCCCCGGTTCGGACCTCAGCGAGCAAGAGGCGCGCGGGCGGCTGGCCGAGCCGGCTCAATGCTTCAGCGCCCCCGTGGAGGCCCGTGTCGTGCGCGCGCGGGACGTTGTCAGCGGCATACTCGACGTCGCCGAGCCGCAGGACCTGATTGTGATCGGTCCGGGCCGCGAGTGGGTCTTCAGCAGCTTCCTGTTCGGGAGGCACGCCGACCAGTTGACCAACCGCGCGCCGTGCTCGGTCCTCATGTTCAAGTCGCGGGAGCAGAAGCTCACTGCCTGGTTCCGCGGGCTGCTGAAGGCACTGATGCAGCGCCTGACCGGCAGCGAGGAGTAGGCCGGCGCTGACGGCCCGTCTCTGCCCCCGGGGGCTCCGGTGGAAGCGGATGCCTCCTCTGAGGATCTTCGCCGGTTCCGGAACGTCCCTTGACAGAGAGCGCGCCGCGGCATAGGTTGGAGAGTGTTGCTGCCGGTCGGACGGGGGTCTATCGTCCGACCAAGCACACATCGTCGCGCAGGGCACTTGGGGACTTCAGAGCGCGCCTGCCGCCGCAGATGCACGCGCGGGCACTCCGGCGGCAGGGGATTGCGCTGGCCGTTGCGGGGTCCGTTCTGTGCATTGCGGCTAACACAGCCATGCGTTCCGGACGACTCCGAGATCCGGAACGGGAGGGGGAGATGCTGTGTCAGATCAGGTCCTCCGGGTTAACCGTGCGCCAGTGCTGGCCTCGTGGGGCAGTGTCGTCGCCAGGAGTATGGGATTCGGCTCCGGACTGGAGGCCGACGAATCCTGCACCGTCTTCCGGCCCGAGGTGTCCTGTGGCAGGAAGGGCCGGCGCCAGAAGGGGGACCTGAACCTGGGCACGATACGCTCCGTCGCCGGCCCGCAGTAGCTGTCCTCCGATCCGACAGACTCCCTCTGTGTGCTCGCCGACCTGCGGGACGCGGAAAACTAAAAAAGTAGTTGACAAGTGGCGGGACCGGTGTATAATGCGCGGGTCTTGAGCAACTACCCCTATAGTTGATAGTGCGGAGGCCGACCACTATGGCGAAGAGGAGGCCGCCGAAACTCACTCCCCTCGAATCCCTCATCATGGACACCGTCTGGGAGCTGGGCGAGGCCACCGTCAGGGACGTAAAGGAGGCCCTCGACCCGGTCAAGCCGATGGCCTACAACACCGTGCTGACCGTCATGCGCATCCTGCGCGACGAGAAGGACTACCTGAAGAGCCGCAGGGAGGGGCGCGCGGACGTTTACGCGCCCCTGGTCAGCCGAGAGCAGGCCGCGCGCCGGCCTCTGCGCGAGGTGCTGGAGCGGTTCTTCGCCGGCTCCGCCTG
>CAYFVS010000217.1:0-6086 GCA_964346565.1 uncultured candidatus Brocadiaceae bacterium
GGTCGCGGCGCAGGGCGTCCAGCGAAGCGGCCCACTGCCCCCGGGCCTCGGACGGCAGTTCGCTCAGCAGGTCGCCGGCCGAGACCAGGACCTGCTCCGCAAGCGGCCACCGTCGCTCCTGGATGGCACGGGTGAAGATCTCCGCGCGCCTGGCCAGCCAGCTCTGCGTGTCCGCGTCCCGCAGGCGCTCAAGCAGTTGGCGCGCCTCGTCGGCGTGGGGGTTGTCCGGCAGCCGGTCGAGGAACCCTTCCAACAGCCCGGTTGCCTCGCCGCGGTCGTAGGTCAGCTCCAGCGCCCCGCGTAACTGCCCCCAGCAGGCTTCCTCGAACCGCGCGGCCGCATCATCCACGGCGCGGCTCAGGTCGGGATAGGGCTTCAGGGCCGACGAGACCTTCCGCAGACCATCCGCCGCGGCACGCGCGTCGGCGTACTGCTGCGTCCGCAGCAGCGCGTGGTACTGCTCGATGGCGCTCTCGGTGCGTCTCTCGGCGGCTTCGCGGACCCGCCATTCCAGCCCTTCGGCGGAGGCCTCCTCCGGCGTGAAGAAGACGGCGTACTCGGCGATCCAGCGGGCCTCCTCCCACCGGTCATGGGGTATGAGCTGGTCCACCCGCTCCTCCAGCCCGCCCATCATCTCCAGCAGTTTCTGGAAGTACTGCTCCTTCTGGGCGGCTGCGCGCAGTCGGGCGTCCATCTGGGCGAAGAGCGCCACCAGCAGCCCGACGACCACCAGTACGGAGATGGTGACGGGCGTGAGCACTCGGCGGTTGCGCCAGGCCCACTTGCTCAGCCGGTAGCTGAGCGTGGCCGGCCGGGCCGAGACAGGCCGGTCGCCCAGGTATGCCTCCAGGTCCTCTGCCAGGGCCTCTGCGGTGCTATAGCGCTGCTCCTTCTCCTTGGCAACGGCTTTAAGCAGGATGATCTCCAGGTCGCGCGGCATCGCCGGCAGCAGGTTGCTGGGCTTGAGCGGCTCGGACTGGCGGAAGACCTCGAACACCCTCAGCGCCCGCGCATGCTCGATGGGATAGGGCAGCACGCCGACGATCAGCTCGTAGAGCATCACGCCCAGGGCATAAACGTCCGTGCGTGCGTCCACCTGGTGCGCCAGGCCCATGGCCTGCTCGGGGCTCATGTAGCGCGGGGTGCCGAGGAAGTCGCCCGTGGCCGTCAGCAGGGAGCGCTCTCCCTTCTCGTCCTCGCCGACGATCCGCGAGAGCCCGAAGTCGAGGATGCGCGGCCGGTTGAGCCGATCCACCATGACGTTGCCGGGCTTCAGGTCCCGATGGATCACCCCGTAAGTGTGGGCATAGTGCACGGCGTCGCAGACCCGGACCATCATGCGGCAGATCTGCTCCCGGCTCAGTTCGTTGACCCGGCAGTAGGTGTCCAGGTCGCAGCCCTCGATGAACTCCATTGTGAAGTAGGGCTGTCCGCCGACCTCGCCATAATCATAGACAGGCACCAGGGCGGGGTGATTCAGCCGGGCGACGGCTTCGGCCTCCCGTTCGAAGCGCCTGCGATGCCGGTCGGAGGCGAAGGCGCCGGCCAGCATGATCTTCAGCGCCACCTCCCGGGAGGGCTGCTTCTGATGCGCCCGGTACACTGCGCCCATCCCGCCCCGCGCGACGAACTCCAGAACTTCGTACCTCTCGCGCAGGTGCTCCCGCATCCACTTCAGTGCCGCCCGGTGCTGGACCTCCTCCTTGGTGGGCGGCCCTTCGGGCGAGGTGACCACCGTCTTGGCCGTGCGCACGTGAAGCCCGTCGGGCTCGTGGGTCACCGTCTGTTGGGCCTCTTCCACCTGGAAAGAGGCGCCGCAACGGGGGCATTCGGCGCTGTCCTGGCCCAGGGGAACAGTGAACTCGCGGTCGCATTCCGGGCAGTTCACCCGCAGTTGCGGCCCGGTCACAGTGGGCTGCTCGGATGGCTCGGCCTGTTCGGTGGGTCCGGCGATAGTGCGGGCCTCGGCGGTGGGGTCGAACCGCCGGCCGCAGGAAGAGCACTCGACAGACTCGCGCCCGTCAGGTGCTTCCATCGGCTCGCCGCAGTATGGACAGAGAATGCGCACCGCAACCTCCCTTGCGCGCGTAACGCACCGTCTGCAGGAGGCGATTATAACGGGCGGTGGGTGGGCGCGGCCAGCGTGTCAGCCTGTCCCGTGGGTGGCTCGGGCCATTGCAGAGATGAAGTCGGCCGCCGCCTGCACCGGATCGCCACCTTCCTGCTCGGCGGCGTTCATGCGTTTGACGATGGCGCTGCCCACGATGACGCCGTCTGCACACCGGGCGACGGAGCGGGCTTGCTGCGGGCTGCCTATGCCGAAGCCGACGGCGATGGGCACGTCGGTCATACCGCGCAGCTCCTGGATGTTACGGACCAGGTCTGAGGGCAGTTGCTCCCGCTCGCCGGTTATGCCCCGCACGGAGATGTAGTAGATGAAACCGCGCGCGTGCTGCACGACAAGGGCGCGGCGTTCGGCCGTGGTGGCCGGCGTCACGAAGCAGATCAGCCGGAAGTCCCTCTCCTGCGAGGCCGGCAGGAAGTTCACGGCCTCCTCGATGGGCAGGTCCGGGACCGTGGCGCCGTCTATGCCGGCGTCCAGCGCCCGCTCGATGAACTGATCAAACCCCATGTGGAAGACCAGGCTGTAGCTTATCATGGCGACGATGGGCAGGGCGCACCCGTCCCGCGCCTCGCGGATGAGGTCGAAGACCTGGTCCAGGCCGAAGCCGCCCTTCAGCACGCGGTGGTAGCTCTGTTGGATGGTGGGTCCGTCGGCGATGGGGTCGGAGTAGGGGAAGCCCAGCTCGATCACGTCCGCGCCGGCCCCCTCCGCTTCGCGCAGGAGTCGGACCGTGGCCTCAGCGCAAGGGTCGCCGGCGGTGAAGAACGGAATGAAGGCCGCCCGGCCGGCGTCTGCAAGGCGTGCGAACCTGGCGTCTATCCGGTTCATGGCTCCTCGGCACTCCCCCTGCCAGGCGCGTCCAGCTCCAGGATGCGGACGACTTCGTCCAGGTCCTTGTCGCCCCGCCCGGACAGGCAGACCACGGCGAACTCGTCGGCGGCCGGTCCTTGCTCCGGTTCGGTCACGTAGGCCACCGCGTGGGCGCTTTCCAGCGCCGGAATGATGCCCTCCACGCGCGTCAGCAGTCGGAAGGCCTCGAGCGCCTCCCTGTCGGTGACGCTCGTGTAGGTGGCGCGGCCGCTTTCCTTCAGGTAGCTGTGCTCCGGCCCCACGCCGGGGTAGTCCAGGCCCGCTGAGACCGAGTGCACCGGGAGCGTCTGCCCGTCCTCGTCCTGCAGGACGTAGCTGCGCGTGCCGTGGAGCACGCCCGGCCGGCCCTGCACCAGCGTGGCCGCGTGCTGGCCCGGTCCCCGGCCCCGTCCGCCGGCCTCCACCCCGACCATGCGCACCGAATCACTGTCCAGGAAGGGATGGAACAGGCCGATGGCGTTGCTGCCGCCGCCCACGCAGGCCACCAGCAGGTCCGGCAGGCGGCCCTCCATCTGCAGGCTCTGTCGGCGCGCTTCCAGGCCGATGATCGTCTGGAAGTCGCGGACCATCACGGGGTAAGGATGCGGCCCGGCCACGCTGCCCAGCAGGTAGTGGGTGGTCTCAAAGGAGGCCATCCAATCGCGCAGGGCTTCGTTGCACGCATCCTTCAGCGTGCGCGAGCCGGTCTGGACCGGGACGACGCGGGTGCCGAGCAGCTCCATGCGCAGCACGTTCGGGCGTTGGCGGCGCATGTCCTCGGTGCCCATGTACACCTCGCATTCAAGGCCGAACAGCGCCGCCACGGTGGCCGTAGCCACTCCGTGCTGTCCGGCCCCCGTCTCCGCGATCAGGCGGCTCTTGCCCATGCGCCGCGCCAGCAGGCCCTGGCCAAGCGCGTTGTTCACTTTGTGGGCGCCGGTGTGGTTCAGATCCTCGCGCTTCAGATATATCTTCCCGCCGCCCACGTGGCGGCTGAGACGTTCAGCGTGGTAAAGGGGGCTTGGCCGGCCGGCATACTGACGCAGGAGGCGGTCCAGCTCCTGCTGGAAGGCGGGGTCGTCGCGTGCCTCCAGGTAGGCGCCTTCGGGCTGCTGGAGAGCGGGCAGGAGCGTCGCCGGGACGAAACGGCCGCCGAAGTCGCCGAAGTAGCCGCGCGTGTCGGGCAGTTGCATGTCTCGGCTCTGGTAGGGAAGGGGGGAGCCCGGGCAGTCGGGCCAACGCCGCAACATCCTACGGCGGAGCGGGGGAGTTGTCAATGAGAACCCTGGCGGTCCCAGTTCTGCGCCACCGGCAGCCGCCGGCCGGGGCCGAACGCCTTCTGCGTCACCCGCAGCGTGATGGGAGCCTGCCGCCGCTTGAACTCAGCGCCGTCTACCATCGCCAGCACGCGCCGCGTCGTCTCCCGGTCGTGGCCCCGCCCGACGATCTCCTCCAGCTCGCAGTTGCCCTCGATGTAGAGGTCCAGGATGGGGTCGAGCTGCTCGTAGGGCGGCAGCACGTCCTGATCTGTCTGGTCGGGCTTCAGTTCGGCGGTCGGCGGCCTGGTCAGCACCGAGTCGGGTATCACCTCGCCGTCCCGGTTGAGGTGGCGGGCCAGCTCATAGACGGTCGTCTTCGGCACGTCGCCGATCACCGCCAGGCCTCCGACCATGTCGCCGTAGAGCGTGCAGTAACCCACTGCCAGCTCGCTCTTGTTGCCCGTGGCCAGCGGCAGGAAGCCGAACTTATTTGAGAAGGCCATCACGACCGCCCCCCGCAGGCGGGCCTGGATGTTCTCCTCCGCCACGCCGCGCCCGGTGCCCTCGAAGAAGGGCGCGAGGGCCTCTTCGCAGACCGTCCGCATCTGCTCAATAGAGATGCTGTGGCAGGTGATGTCCAGGTTGCTGGCCACCGCCTCCGCGTCGCGGCGGCTGGCCTCACTGGAGAACCGAGTGGGCAAGAAGAGCGCAGTCACGTTCCGCGGGCCCAGCGCCGATGCCGCCAGCGCAGCGGTCACGGACGAGTCAATGCCGCCGCTGAGCGCCAGCACGGCTGCGTCGAACCCGCACTTACGGGCATAGTCGCGCAGGCCCAACACCAGCGCCCGCCAGATTTCCTCCGGTGCGTCGAGCGATGGCGGGGCGGCCCGCTGCCCCTCGGCGTCGGCCTCCAGCACCAGCAGGTCCTCCTCGAACGCGGCGCACTCGGCTATCACGTTGCCCTCCCGGTCCAGGGCAAGGCTCCGCCCGTCGAAGATGAGCTGGTCGTTGCCCCCGACCAGGTTGACGGCGAAGATCGGCACGCCGTGCCGGGCCGCCGCGGCGGACAGCATGGCGCGGCGGAACTCCTGCTTGCCGGCCGAGAAGGGCGAGGCGGAGATGCTGACCAGCATTTCGGCGCCCCCGGCCACAAGCTCCTGCACGGGATCGCGCGCGTAGCGGCGGGGCTCCGGCCAGAAGTGCGGATCGTTCCAGGCGTCCTCGCAGATGCTCACGCCCACCTGCACGCCGGCCACGGAGACGGGCGAGGCGGCGCCCCCTGGTTGGAAGTGGCGCGCCTCGTCGAACACGTCATAGGCAGGCAGCAGTGCCTTGTCCCGGCGCGCGACGACCCGCCCGTCCTGCACCACGGAGGCTGCGTTCGCCACGCGGTTGCCCGGCGCGTCCGTTGCAGGCGCCAGGTGGCCGACGAGCGTCGCGGCGCCTCGTGAGGCCCCTGCCAGCTCCGTCAGCGCGCGCATGTTGGCCGCGACGAAGGTCGAGCGCTCGGCCAGGTCCTGGGGCGGGTAGCCGCACAGAGCCAGCTCCGGCAGCAACACCAGGTCGGCCCCTTGGGCGATGGCCTGCCTGACCGCTTCGACGCACCGCCGCGTGTTGCCTTCGAGGTCGCCGACTGTGGTGTTGATCTGGGCCAACGCTATCCGCATCGCTCTCCCCAGGAAAGTGTCCACAGCGGGTTTGCATCCGGTGGCGTTTTCCCTTATTCTATGTCTTCAAGCAGCGGGGGCAAGAGACGGAGTGTGGGGCCGGCGTAGTGCGCGCCGGCTCAAGCCGGCTGCCGTGTTCCCTTGACTTCTACCGATGCTGTGGTAGAATAATGGCTCCTGTGTCTC
>CAYFVS010000218.1:0-8790 GCA_964346565.1 uncultured candidatus Brocadiaceae bacterium
CATGCCGTCCCCGCAGTCGTTGGCCGCCACTCTGTGGGCCGCCTCATACTGGAGGTCGCGAGCCTGTGCCGCTACCTGCGGGTCGGCCGGACCCTCGCCGAGCGCTGCCAGGTGCTCGAAGGCCCTCTCGTCTCGGCCGGCTCCCAACAAAGCGCGTCCGATCAACAGCCCGGCCTCCCCCGCCCACGGCGCGTCCGGATTCTCCTCCAGCAAACTGTCGAGCTGACGCATCCCGGACTTCCAGTGGCCCGCCCCGATCAGGGCGTAGGCATGTCTGCGCCGGCCTTCGACGCTGTCCGCCACAGGCTCCTCCAGCGCCACCTCGCCGGTCTCCGGCATCCAGACTTCTACCGCCCGGGCGGGCAAGCCGGCCGAACAAAGCCACACCGCCAGCCCCAGCCACCACAGGGCGCGGGCGTCGAGCTTCACTGCGGGCACGTGCCGCCTCCCTTGCCACAGGGAACCGCCGGGCGCTGATTGTAGCAGACCACCCTCAGGGTTTCACATGCCGCCCGGGTCCGACAAGGTGGACAGCTTCTCGGCCATCTGCCGGGCCAGCGGCCCATCCAACACGGTGTCCGGCTGGCCCAGCGGCATCTGCCCGACCAGTGTCAGCCGCCAAACCCTGGCCGCAATGCGAGCCGGTTCCGCCCCGACCTCCTCGCTCGGCAGCCGCACCAGGGCGACCACCGGCTGCCCGGCGGGCGACCCCTCCGCCGGCACGAGCCGTCCCGCCACGCCCTCGGGCAACTCGATTGAGACCCCCGTCAGGGGAGCGTTGCGCAGGTCCCACAGCACGTCTGCTGCGCCCAGGCGGGGAGACATTGCCGCCGGAACGGCCGTGCAGAGCCCACGGCTCTGACCACAGAGGCGCCGCCAACGGATGCTCGGCCAGTCCACACCCACCTGCACGACCACCAGCCGGGCCCTTCTGTCCCGCAGGATGTCGACTGACGCACCGTCCTCGCCGGGCGCGTCCCGCCCGGCCACGCAGACCAGCACCTGGTTTCCATCCGGCGTGCACGCAGCCAGGGCGGTCTTGTTCAGGAACTCGCCCGGCGCGCTGCGGCCGGCCTTCTCGGTCTCCCACAGGGCGGCGAGCGCGCCTTCCACTTCGCGCAACCCCGCCTGCCCCAACAGGACGGGATACAGCCTGACCTGGCCGTCCCACGCCACGACGGCCGCGCCGCCGCGCCGGGGGACCGCGCGCACGATCCGTTCCGCCACCTCGTGAGCAGAACAGCGGCCGCCCCTGCCGAAGTCGCCGTTCACGTCCAGAGCGAACACCAGGCCCTCCCACCCGCCAAACCACCGTGACCGCACCGCTGCCGGCCGCCATGCCCCTACGAGCCAGGGCGAGCCAGCGCCCTGGATCGCCATGACGTCGACCAGCTTCGCCCTCCGCGGCACGCACTCGAACACAACGGGACGGGTGGAGGGCACGCCCTCGCCCTGCCAAGACCACGCCGCACCGGGTACGCCCCTCTCCTGGTAGCGGTGCGTCGGACAGGAGACCAGCTCGAACCCGCTCTCTGCCTGCGCGTCCATTGCGATGCTCATGCGGCCGATGTCTGAGTTCGTCCACGCCTGCGGGCACAGCCCAAGCACGCAGCGCCCGTCCCGCTCCCTGGCCACGTGCAAGGACGCCGCCGCGCACCGCCCCCGGCCGCCGGCCGGCAGCTCGACCGACGCGGTCGCCTCCACCAGGGCGGGCGGAAGGACCATCGAAGCAGTCCCCAGCTCGCCCGACCACGCCTTCGTTCCGGTGTTGTGCAGCGCCGCGTCAACACGCACCAGCGCCAGGGCACCCGCCAGGGCCACGCTCACGTTCATCTCGGGCACCCCCACGTGGTCCGGCAGCAGGGGTCTCTCTTGCAGAAGGGGCACCGAAGCCAACCACCGCCGCCGCAGCGGGGGATGCCCTTCGTCGCCCACCGCGCGAAGCCAGTGGGTCATCTCCGCAACGCGCGCCTTGCGCACCGGCCGGCGGACCGCCGCGTCAACCAGCAGGGCGCACTGCCCGGCCTCCAGCCTGACGTCCTCCAGCAGCGTCGCCGTCCCGGCCGCGCAGTCCACCCGCACGCTCTGGAAGCGGGAGATGGCCGCCACTACCACGCCATCGTCCGAGCTGACCTTGCCCTGCGGCGTGCGCAGCACCAGCGGCTCGGCCCCCTCTCCGACCAGGCGCCCGGCGGCGCGGCCCCGCACCAGCCGCGCCTGACCCGGTGCGGAGAGCTGGACCGTTGTGCTCCCGTCCAGGACCCACTCGACAGACCCGGAGCGGATCCGCGCCAGAGCGTCGAACTCCGTCCTCAGCGTGGTGCCGGGCCGCAACGGCTCCCTCTCGTTCAGCTCGCGCCAGCCCAGCGGCGCGACCATCTCCACGTAGAGCTTCCCCCACCGCCCGAGCACCTTACCGACCGTCGGGGGAAGGTCCCTCTTCTCAAGAGAGAGCATCAGAATGGCGACCGTTACGCCGACGAGCAGGGCTATCGCAAGGACGGCAATGGCCGCCTTCTGCGCGGGCGACCGTTCGGGCCTGGGACTGGCCGGGCTCAGCTTCGGGTCGGGGCCAATAGCCACCGCCCGGTCCAGCGCCTCGCGGAGCGACTCCTCCGCCTCCGGCGGGAACCGGTCGGCCTGCAGCTCCCTGACGACCTCCCCGACGGCCCGGTATCGCTGCAGGCGCGCCCGGCAGTCGGCACATGCCGCCAGGTGCGCCTCCAGTTGAGGGTCCTCAACCTGGCCGCTCCACAGCCGCATGACGATGCGCCGGCAGGCTTCCTTACAGTCCATCGGCGCCCTCCTGCGGCTCGAACAGGCCGGAACGGCCAAGGACGCGACAGGCCCGATCCAGCGCGCGCACGGTGCGCTCGGCCGTGTAGTTGCAGACCCGCGCCGCCTCATCCACGCCGAGGCCAGCCAGTGTGACTAGCAGCAGCGGCTGCCGCAGCCGGCGGTGCATCTCAATGAGGCGGATCATGATGCGGCCACGCTCGCCGCCGGGCCGTCCGCGCGTGACCTCCGCCAGCAGGTCGCTCAGGCCGAACGTCTCGGGATGGGTGGGCGGGACGGTGTTCTGCGTGGCTACCGCATAAAGCCACTCCCGGAAGGAAGAGAAACCTTCCACTGCTGCAGCGCAGCGGGCGACCAGGACCCAGGTCTGGATACAGTGCCGGGCGGCCTCGTCGGGCCGGCCCGTGCTGAGCAGAAGGTACCAGTACAGCTCGTCTTTGTAGCGTCCTACCAGAACCCGGAGTGCATCCGCGTCACCAGCGCAGTAGGCATCCCACAGCGCGGCATCGCCGGGCTCGGTGTCGGCCCTCTGCCGGGCATCATCCACTGGCTCTTCCCCACGGGTGCCGGCTGGTATTCTAACGCCCGCTCCCTGTCGCCTGTCAACCTCCTGGGCCGGCCGGTGAATCGGCCGGCCGCATCTGCTACAATCCCCGCCGGAGGCCACCATGCGCATCGGTATCGGATACGACATTCACCGCTTCGGGCATGAGCCGCCCCTCGTCTTGGGCGGGGTCGAGATCCCGGACGCGCCCCGCCTGGAGGGCCACAGCGACGGGGACGCCCTGCTGCATGCCGTCGCCGACGCCGTGCTCGGGGCCGCCGCGGTGGGGGACATCGGGGTGCATTTCCCCGACGACGATCCCCGCTGGAAGGACGCAGACAGCGCGCTCATCCTGTCCGGGGCGCTGCGCCTGGCGCGGGAGCAGCGGCGGCTGCGGCCGGTCAACGCGGACGTGAACGTGGTCGCAGAGCGGCCGCGCCTGGCGGAGTACCGAGACGCAATCCGCGCCCGGCTGGCGGGGCTGCTGGAACTGCCGTTGGAGGCGGTCGGCGTGAAGGCGCGCACAGCGGAGGGACTCGGGCCGGTTGGCCGGGGAGAGGCGATCGAGGTGCACGCCGCCGTGCTCATGGAGTGAAAGGCTGCGGAAGTTGGTCGGTCCGTGGTTCGGCCTACTCCTCGCGCATCAGGATGTGCAAGTACTGACGGTTCGGCTCGCCGGCGACATGTACCTCCTTGCGAACCGGCACAAAGCCCTCCGCACTAACCTCGACGACGTGACGACCTTCCCGCAGGTACAGCACCGGCCTGTGCGGCGATACATTCCCCATCGGCCGGCCGTCCACGGTCACTTCCGCAGGGGTAGGGGGCGGCTGTTCCACTGCCCATTCCACCTGCACCTGCAAGTTGCCATGCGTCTTCTTGGAGACGAACGGCTTGGTTGTGATGCAGCCCGCCGCGCAAGCAATCATCACGATAGCCACCGACAGCATCAGCCTTCTTGTGGACATCGCTGGCCCTCCTTCCTCGCTTCAGCCCTTGCTGCCCAGGCGCCGGGACTTCTCCGACGCCGCCACCACCGCCTCGATGAACGCCCTGCGGAGGCCGGCGGCCTCGAGGGCATGAATGGCCTCGATGGTGGTGCCGCCGGGCGTGGTGACCTGGTCTTTCAGCTCCCCGGGATGCCGGCCCGTCTCCAGCACCATCTTGGCGGCCCCCAGAACCGTCTGAGCTGCCAGGCGCGTTGCTGCACGGCGGGGCAGCCCCATCTGCACGCCCCCGTCGCTGAGCGCCTCGATGGCCAGGTAAACGTAGGCAGGCCCGCTGCCGCTCAGGCCCGTGACCGCGTCCATGTGCTTCTCCTCAACCCGGATGCACAGGCCGACGGCGCTGAGCATCTGCTCGACCAGCTCGGCGTCCTCGGCGGTGGCACCGGCGCCTGTGCAGTAAGCCGCCGCCCCAGCGCGCACCAGGGCGGGCGTGTTGGGCATGACGCGCACCAGCCGGTCCGTTCCCAGCAGCCTCCCCAGAGTCCCAAGGTCCACGCCCGCCGCAATCGAGACCACCAGGTGGTCCGGCGTCAGGTCGCCGGCGATCTCAGCCGCCACGGCGGGCACGACTCCCGGCTTGACCGACAGGACCACCACGTCACAGCGTGAGACGAGCCGGGCGTTGTCGCTGAAGGCGTTCTGGCCGATCAGGTCGGCGAAGACAGCCATCCTGTCAGGTGCCGGATCGCTGGCGTAAAGCCGCTCCGCCTCCGCCGCGCCCGAGTCCGACATGCCCTTCAGCAGGGCCTCCGCCATCAACCCGGCACCGATGAAGCCCAGCTTGCGTTGAATCATCCTCTCGTCTCCGTTATGTTCGGCCCCTCCCGAACGGACCGGAGTATTATGCGGGAAACATGGCCCTCGGCGCAACGCCCGCGCCCGTGCTCGCGCTACCGTCCAGCGATGGGGCGTGTTAGAATGCCTCCCCACATGGGAATAGGATGTTGCCGTGCCCAATGATGCCACCACGTTCGTAGCCCTGCTGACCACGGGGCCCTCGCCTGCGGAGGACGCTGTAGTCGAGGTGGCCGCCCTGCGCCGGAGCGCAGGGGGGGAGGAGGAGTTCTGTCTGCTGGCGGACCCGGGGCGGCTGACGCGGGCGTTCTCCCGCTACAGCGGCGTGAGCCCGGAGGAAGTCAGCGGCCGGCCCCCGCCCGAGGAGGTGCTCGACCGGCTGCGCAGTTTCTGCGTGGACGCCCCGGTGGTGGTGCACGACGCCGAGCTGGTGGAGGGCTTCTTCGCAGCCGCCGGGGTGGAAGCTCCCGCTTGCCTGGACGCGCTGGAACTGGCACGTATCGCCCACCCAACCGCCAACGACTACAGCCTGGACGGCATGGCGCTGGAGTTGGGCATCGCCGAGGCGCCTGCCGCCCGAGCTCTCGAGCGGGCGCGGCTACTCGCTGCGGCCTGGGACGCCCTGAAGCGGCGTCTGACCGAGCTGCCCGGACCGGCGCTCGACCTTGTGTGCCGACTGGTCACGGCGGCCGGCCATCCACTGGCGGCAGCGGTCAACGAGGCGGCGCGGGAAGCCGGCTTCGGCCTGGCGGCTGACCCGCTGGAGGCGCTGCGGCAGCTCCTTCCGACTAACCGGGACTTGCTGAAGAAGTTGCGGGAGTACGAGCCGCCGGAGCCGGGCGAGGAGCCGATACCGACCGAGGGCATATGCGGCATGTTCAGGCCCGGGGCCGTCGTCGGCCAGCACCTGCCCGGCTATGAGCACCGCGAGGAGCAGGTGAACATGGTGGAGGCCGTCTGCGAGGCGCTCAACGAGCCGCACCACCTGATGGTGGAGGCGGGGACGGGCACGGGCAAGTCCATGGCCTACCTGGTTCCGGCCATCGCATGGGCCTGCACCAACGAGGAGAAGGTCATCGTCTCGACCAACACGCGCAATCTCCAGGAGCAGCTCTATCACAAGGACCTGCCGTTCCTGAGCCGACTGCTGCCGGGCCGGTTCGAGCCGGCGCTGCTGAAGGGCCGGCGCAACTACCTGTGCGTGCGGCGGTTCCTGCACCTGGTGCGGCACTTCGACCGGGAGCTGGCCGAGCCCCGTGAGATGATGGCGCTTGCGGCACTTGTGAGCTGGGCCGTCGCCACGCAGACCGGCGACCTGGCCGAGTGCAACGGCTTCTTTTTGTCCCCCGGCGGGCCGGGCCTGGTGCACGCCGTGGTCAGCGGCTGGGATCAGTGCGCGGGGCGGGCGTGCGGCTCCCGGGGCCGGTGCTTCCTGCGCCGCGCCCGCGCCAGAGCCCAGCTTGCGGACATCATCGTGGTCAACCACGCGCTGCTATTCAGCGAGATCGGCGCCCCCTCACAGGTGCTGCCCCCCTACCGCTGTCTGATCTTCGACGAGGCGCACAACCTGGAGGACGTGGCCACGCGCGCTTTCACGGTGGAGGTCAACGCCCTGAGCTTCTACCGCGGCACGAACCTGCTCTACCGCAAGCGGCAGGACGGCAGCGGAGCGGGGCTGCTTGCGCTGGTGATGCAGAAGGCCGACCAGGCCGACCTGCCGGAGAAGACGCGCGAGTCGTTGCGCAAAGCGGCCGGTCAGGCCATGGAGGCGGTGGACGACGTGGTCGAGGATTGCAGGCAGTTCTTCGAGATGCTCGGAGAGCCCTTCGAGGAGGCGCCACAGCACGTGGAGCGGCTCGGCCTGGGCGTCTGCCAGCCGGACGTGGGCCGGGGCAGTGACGCGTGGCAAGCCGTCGAACGGCTCGGCCAGACCATCGCCTCCCTCGCCGAGCACGTCGAGCAGGTTGCCGAGACGTTCGAGCCGGCGGCCGAAGAGGAGCGGGACACCGAGGAGCTGGTCTATGACCTGCGCTCCGCGCTGTCGCAGCTACACGAGGCGACGGATTCCGCCCGGTTCGTCCTCCGCCAGCAGGAGGAGAACTTCGTCTACTGGCTGGAGCGGACGGTCCGGCAGCGGGGCACCTTCTACTCCATACACGCCGCGCCGGTCCAGATCGGCGAATACGTGCGGGAGTCCTTCTTCGCCGAGAGGCGCTGCGTCATCTTCACCTCTGCGACGCTCCAGGTCAGCGGCGATTTCGACTACATGCTGGAGCGGCTGGGCGGTGACAAGCTGCCCCACGGGCGCATCCGCTGCCTGGCCGCCGGGTCGCCGTTCGACTACGACCGGCAGGCGCTGGTGGGGGCGGCCACTTTCCTGCCCGATCCCGGCGGCCGGCGTGACCGGGCGTTCGACCGCGAGCTGGGCGAGTTCCTGACCGATCTGCTCCAGGTGACGCGGGGGCGCGCGCTGGTGCTGTTCACCAGCTACTCGCTGCTGGAGGCCGTCTATGCCGCCGTCAAGCAGCCCCTGGAGCGGGCGGGGATCAAGGTGCTGGCCCAGGGCCACAGCGGCAGCCGGGAGGCCATCACGTCGTTCTTCCGCTCGGTGCCCTCCTCGGTGCTGCTCGGCACGCGGAGCTTCTGGGAGGGGGTGGACATAGCCGGCGAGACGCTGAGCTGTCTGGTGCTGACCAAGCTGCCCTTCCACGTGTTCACCGACCCCCTGGTCAGGGGCCGGACGGCCTACCTGCGGACGCTCGGGCGCGACCCCTTCCTGCACTACACGCTGCCCGAGGCGGTCATCAGCTTCCGCCAGGGCTTCGGCCGGCTGATTCGCCGCCGCGAAGACCGCGGCGTTGTCATGGTGGCCGACCGGCGCATAGTCACAAAGGACTACGGGCGCAGCTTCCTCGACAGCCTGCCCACCGGCCATCACGTGCTGAGCACGCCGGAGGAGGCGCTGGAGGCCGTCCGCGCCTTCTTCGAACAGGCCGAACTGGACGAGCCGCACTGACACAGCCCTTGCTGGAGGCAGGACCATGCGCCCCGTCGAGCGCGTCATTGCCCAGCTCGAACACCGCGAGACCGACTTCGTGCCCTACGTGCTGCCCATCGAGGAAGAAGTCGCCCGGCGGCTGGACGAGTACTACGGTGACGACGCGTGGCGCGACCTCAAGCAGGACCATATCGCCAGCGCGGGCGGTGGCGTCGCGCATGGCGGGCGCGGTGAGGCGAGCCTGACCCGTGGGGCGTACATCAGTCCGCAGCTGAGGTCGGCGATCGCTAACAGCCTTCCCATACAGGCGTCTCTCGTGCATGGGCGGTGCTCCCTGAAAGGTTAGCCGGATGTCACCACCATAGCCGGGAGGCGCCCCTTCGTACCAGTGAATCGTCTAACCCCTCGTCCCGTAAAGACTTAGAAACTGGGTACGGGTCAGACAGGAATAGTCTTGACAGGTCTGGTGTTGCCGCGCACAATGGGACGTGGTTCAGTGGCAATTCAAGTGGCCGCTCGTTATGACCAGGTGCGTCCCGACAGAGGAGGGTTGGCGGGGACCGTGCGTGGCTTGCTACCCCCTACCATGTTGAGTTCAGTTCTGTCACTGCCGTCGACGCACTGGAAGGCCCTACGAGTAGGTCGGGCCG
>CAYFVS010000219.1:0-11204 GCA_964346565.1 uncultured candidatus Brocadiaceae bacterium
GCCGCCGCGCGCGTCTGAGGAACGACGGAGACACCGAGAACACGGAGAACGGCAGATACCTACTAACCACGACGACACCACGAGCACGACGTAGACGGTAGTGCTGGGAGGCCCTGCCCGCGCGCCTGCATGTACTCCGTCTTCCAACGCCCCCCACTTCAGCACATGGGAGTGCGACCCTTCTGGCGCCGCTCTGGATTCCCGCGCCCGGCCGGCCACGCGACATTGCACAGCCCATCAGGCAAGCAGATGCCAAAGTGCCGGCGGTTCGTCTATCCTGCACATCCTGTCCATCCCCGTTATGTAGCCTTTCGTCGTGTTCGTTGTGTCGTCGTGGCTAGTAGATAGGTAGTCGTTGCTCTCCGTGTTCTCCGTGTCTCCGCGGTGAACAAGGCCGTTGATCGGCTGCCCCTCAGTGCAGGAACCAGCGCATACCGGAGAAGGCCATGACCATGCCGTACTGGTCGGCGGCTCGGATGACCTCCTCGTCGCGGTAGGATCCCCCCGGCTGGAGCACGTAGCGCACGTTGCTGCGGCTGGCGCGGTCCAGGCTGTCGCGGAAGGGGAAGAAAGCGTCGGAACTGATGCAGATGCCGTCCACCCCGTTGATCCACTCCCGGCGCTCCTCGGGTGAGAGCGGCGCCGGCCTCTCGGTCAGGCCGGAGAGCATCTGCGCGCGCTCGGCTTCGGCCAGCTCGTCCCACAACAGGAACTGGTCCACGACATTGGTCATCTCCGGCCGGCTCAGACCGTCCTTGAAGGCGAGCCCAAGCACGCGCGGATGCTGCTGCAGCAGCCACTTGTCCGCCTTGCCGCAGGCCAGGCGCGTGCAGTGGACGCGCGACTGCTGACCGGCTCCCATGCCGATCACCTGCCCGTCGTAGGCCACGCAGACGGAGTTGGACTGGGTGTACTTGAGGGCGACGGTGGCCACGATGAGCGTCTCGGCGATGTCGTCGGGAAAGTCCTTGTTCTGAGTCACCACGTTGTCCAGCAGGTCGCGGGTGACGCGGGCGGTGTTGCGCTGCTGCTCGAGCCTCATGCCGAACACGTCGCGGTCTTCGATCTCCGGCGGCTCGTAGTCGGGGTCAATGCGGAAGATGCGGTATCCGCCCTTCTGCTTGCCCTTCAGCAGGTCGAGGCCCTCCGGCTCGAAGGCAGGGGCGATGATGCCGTCGCTGACCTCGCGCTTCAGCACTCGCGCCAGGGAGGCGTCCACCGTCTCGCTGACGGCAGCCATGTCGCCGAAGGAGCTGAGCCTGTCACCGCCGCGCGCCCGGACGTAGGCCAGCGCGACGGGGGAGTAGTCCACGTCGGGCAGGAACTGGGAGCTGCGGAACGCCTCCGACAGCGGTCGGGCCACCGCCGCGCCGGCCGGACTGACGTGCTTGAACGACGCCGCGCCGGCCTTGCCCGTGGCCTCCTTCAGCTCGCGGGCGAGCTGCCAGGCCGCCAGCGCGTCGAGGATGTTGATGTAGCCGGGTCGGCCGTTGAGCACCTCCAGCGGCCCCGGCTCCTGCTCGATGACCAGGCGCGCGAACTCCTGGTGCGGGTTGAGTCCGTACTTAAGCTCCATCTCCATCACTCACCTCACGTGCCGTGTCCGTTCATGTCTTCCCTTCATACTTCAGACTTCTATTCTGTATAGGTCCGCAAAGCGGTCGGCGAACAGCCGGTAGACCTCCGCGCAGAGCGCCTTGCGGTTCAGACGCACCGCGTCGTCCTCCACGTTGACGAACACCTCTTCGAAAAACTCGTGCACAAGCTCCGCCAGCGCGCCGCAGTATGCTTCGGCCGCTGCCACGTACTCCCCTTCGGCGAACAGGGCCAGCACCTCCTCGCGGCGCCCCTCCAGCGCGGTGTGCAGCTCCTTCTCCAACGGCTCCTCGAGCAGGTCCTCCCGGACGGGAGGCAACTCCTCCACGTCCCGCTGGATGCGGTAGGTGCGGTCCACCAGCTCCACCAGGGCCGGCCACCAGCCCCTGTGCGAGCACTCGACCAGCGCCTCCAGCCGCGCCCAGAAGTCGCTCACCTCGTCGTAGCACGCTGCCAGCACGGCGCGGACATAGTCGTGCGCGTAGCCGCGCTCCAGCGCGGCGTGGTAGAGCCGGTCCCGGAAGAACTCCCGGATCATGCCGACCATCTGTTCGTCGCATTGGATGTCGTGCCCGGCGGCCACCTGGCGGGCCGCCTCAAGCAGCTCACCCAGGTGCAGGGCGAGTCCCTTCCGCTCGATGATCAACAGGACGCCCAGCGCGTTGCGGCGCAGGGCGTAGGGGTCCTGGGAGCCCTTCGGCAGCAGGCCCATCGAGAAGCAACCCACAATCACGTCCAGCCGATCCGCCAGGGCCAGGGCGCACGCTTCGGCTGTCTCGGGCAGGGCGTCGTCCGCCCCGGCAGGGAGATAATGCTGGGCGATGGCCGTCGCCACCGCTTGCGGCTCGCCGTGCTCGAGGGCCAGCTCCCGCCCCACAACGCCCTGCAGGGAGGGGAACTCGGCCACCAGACCGGTCAACAGGTCCGCCTTGCACAGGTGGGCCGCCCGGCGGACGCGCTCTACGCCGACTTCGCCGTCCATCTGCCGGGCGATGCGGGCGGCCAGTTCCTCCAGCCGCTCGGTGCGCTGCAGGTTGTTGCCCAGCCCGCCCAGGAAGACCACGTCCTTGAGCCGGGGCACCAGCTCGTCGAGAGCCCGTCGGCGGTCCTGCTCCCAGTAGAACTGCGCGTCCTCCAGCCGGGCGCGAAGCACCCGTTCGTTGCCCTCGCGGACTACCTCGTCCTGTGCCTCAGTGCGGTCGGAGACGGTCACGAACCGGGGCAGCAGCCGGCCCTCGGCATCGCGCACGGGGAAGTAGCGCTGATGCTCCTTCATGGCCGCACAGACGATGTCGTCCGGCACGTCGAGGAACTCCTCCCCGAACCGGCCCTCGACCGCGTGCGGCCACTGCACCAGATTGGTGACCTCCGTCAGCAGGACCTCCTCCTGCGGCTCGGAGCCGTGCCGAGCCAGCACATCGGCGATCTGCCCGCGCACGGCTTGCCGCCGCTCCTCGACCTCAACAATGACGAATCGCTCGCGCAGTGCCTGGCAGTAGGCGTCGAAGGAAGCGCTCCTCAGCTCGACCTCGCCCGGGGCCAGGAAGGGATGCCCGCGCGTGGCGCGCCCGGCGCTGAGCCCGGCCAGCTCCACCGGCAGCACCTCCTCGTCCAACAGGGCGACCAGGTGGCGGATGGGGCGGGCGAACGTGAAACCGGTCGGCTCCCAGCGCATGGACTTCGGGAAGGTCAGCGTCGCGGTGATCTCCCGCAGCGCCTCCGGCAGCAGCTCGGCGGCCGAGCGACCCGGCTCCTCCCGGACGGCGACCACGTACGGGCCCTTGTCCGTCTGCTCGATCTGGAGTCCCTCTACCGGCACGCCCTGTGCGGCGGCGAACCCGCGGGCGGCCTGCGTGGGCTCGTCCCGCTCGCTGTAGGCTACATGCGCGGGCGGCCCGACGACGCGGGTCGTGCGAGGCGGCTGAGCGACGGGGATGCCCTCGGCGGCCACGGCCATGCGTCGCGGCGTGCCGGCCGTGCGCATTCTCTGCGGGGCCAGCTCCAGCTCCTGCAGCCGGCAACGCAGCTCCTGCTCGAGCTGCGCCAGCGCGGGCTGCAGGTAGCCCGCCGGCAGCTCCTCGGTCCCTATCTCGTAAAGCAAGTCAGGCATCATGCGCCCATGTTGCATGAGGGAAGGTCCGGCCGGTCCGGCGGCATCACATCGGCATGCCGATGATGGTGGCCTCAAAGGCCATCGCCCCGTCCACGAACCCCTGGCAGCGAAAGGTGGCCCGGCGCGGGCGAATCTGCTCGGCGCAGGCCACGATTATCAGCCGCGCCCCGGGCTCGACCGGCCGTCGGAACTTCACGTCCTCCATCCCGCCGAAGCCCAGGAACTTATCCGTCTTGACCGTTCTCTTGTAGATGTAGCTGCACAGTTGCGCGGCGGCCTCGCACATCAGCACGCCGGGCAGCAGGGGCCGTCCGGGGATGTGCCCGTGCACCCAGAACTCGTCCTCGCCCACCTCCTTGAGCCCGACGCCGACGCCCTCCTCCAGGTCCAGGTGCAGGATGCCATCGAGCTGCTCCATCTCATCGCGTTGCGGGTTGTACTTGCGCACTTCCTCCTGGGGGATTACGACGCGGGACAGGTTCATCTGCGCCAGGTCGACGAGGGGTCTGGGGGGCATGGTGTCCTCCGCGCGCATCTGGTTGCGGGCCCGGGCGAAGGGGGATTCTACTGCGGGCCTCCCCGCCGTGCAAGCCGGCTGCCGCTTGCCGTCTGCGGGCAGGGCAGCTACAATGGGCAGCTTCAGCCCCCCAGCCGTCACGAGCCCGGTGCGCCGACGGCCGCGCGCAGAGCTGGTTGTGCGCCCACATCAGCTTCCCTGAAGGGCATTTCAGCGCATGCGCTTCGAAGTGCTGCACAAAGAGAAGCTGGCCGAGGACATCTACCGCATGAGCATCCATGCCCCGCGCATCGCGGTTGCGCGGAAGGCGGGCCAGTTCGTGGTTGTGCGGCCCGGCCCGCGGGGGGAACGAGTGCCCCTGACGATCGCCGACGCCGATCGGCGCGCCCTCAGCATCACTATCGTGTTCCAGGCTGTCGGCCACAGCACGCGCCAGTTGGCCGCGCTGGAGCCGGGGGACAGGATTGGCGACGTAGCCGGCCCGCTCGGCAAGCCCACCGACATCGAGCCCTGCGAGCACGCGGTGGCGGTGGGCGGCGGGGTGGGCATCGCCCTCATCTGGCCCATCGCCGGGGAGCTTGCCCGACTGTGCGAACAGGTCTGCGGCATCATCAGCGCCCGTCGGGAAGACCTGCTCATTCTCCAGGAGGAGATGCGGGCCGTCTGCGACGAGCTGCAGGTCGCCACAGACGACGGGTCGGCCGGTTACCACGGCTTCCCCACCGACCTGCTGGAGCAAATGCTGGCCTCCGGCCAGCAGGTGGACGCCGTCTACGCCGTCGGCCCGGTGCCCATGATGGCCGCTGTCAGCGAGGTGACCCGCCCGTACGGCGTGCGCACGGTGGTCAGCCTGAATCCCATCATGGTGGACGGAACGGGCATGTGCGGCGGGTGCCGGGTGACGGTCGGCGGGGAGACGAAGTTCGCCTGCGTGGACGGGCCGGAGTTCGACGGCCATCAGGTGGACTTCGCGGAGCTGTCTCGTCGTCTGGCCCAGTATGACCGCCGGCCCGGCGCCCGCGGCCTGCCCGAATACGAGCCCGCCCACGGGTGCGACCGCCAGCACACGGCGCTTCAGGAGGCCATGCTCGAGGCGGGCCGCCGGGCGGACGAGGCCGTCGAGATACCGCGCCAGCCCATGCCGGAGCAGCCCGCCTCCGAGCGCATCCACAACTTCGAGGAGGTGCCCCTGGGGCTGCGTCCCGAACAGGCCGTCATGGAGGCCCGCCGCTGCCTGCAGTGCAAGAGGCCCCTGTGCGTCGAAGGCTGCCCCGTGGGCATTGACATCCCCGGCTTCATCGAGCGGATCGCCGAGGAGGACTTCATCGGCGCCGCAAGGATGCTGAAGGAGGACAACATGCTGCCGGCCGTCTGCGGGCGCGTCTGCCCACAGGAGGACCAGTGCGAGGGGCTCTGCGTGCTGGGCAAGCGGACCGACCCGGTGGCCATAGGCAACCTGGAACGGTTCGCCGCCGATTACGAGTGCGGGGCCGGGCAGGTGGAAGTCCCTGAGGTCGCCGAGGACAAGGGCATCCAAGTGGCCGTCGTCGGCAGCGGGCCGGCCGGGCTGACCGCGGCCGCCGAACTGGCCAGGCGCGGCTACCGGCCTACCATCTTCGAGGCGCTGCACGAACCGGGCGGCGTGCTGCTCTACGGGATTCCATCGTTCCGCCTGCCGAAGGACATCGTGGCCCGGGAGGTGGAACTGGTCGGCGCGATGGGGGCGGAGATCGTGCCCAACTTCGTCGTGGGGAAGACGGCCACGGTCCTGGACCTGCTGGAGGAGGATTACGAGGCGCTGTTCATCGGCTCCGGCGCGGGCACGCCCATCTTCGGCGGCATCGAGGGGGAGAACCTGAACGGCGTCCTGAGCGCCAATGAATACCTGACCCGGGTCAACCTGATGCGTGGCTATCAGCGGGACTACGCCACGCCGGTGCTGGTGCGCGACCGGGTGGCCGTCCTCGGCGGGGGCAACGTGGCCATGGACTCCGCCCGGACGGCGCTGCGGCTCGGGGCAGAGGAGGTGCGCGTAGTGTACCGGCGCAGCGTGGAGGAATCCCCCGCCCGCGACGCCGAGCTGGCCCACGCCGACGAGGAAGGCATCCGATGCATGTGGCTCAACAACGCTGTCGCCATCCTGGGGGACGAGCACGGCTGGGTGCGCGCCTTGCGCTGCGTGCGCATGGAACTCGGCGAGCCGGGCGAGGACGGCCGCCGACGCCCCTACCCCATCGAGGGGTCGGAGTTCGAGTTCGAGACGGACCTGGTGATAGTGGCCTACGGCAACCGGCCCCACCCCCTTGTCCCGCAGACGACCCCCGGCCTGAAGGTCACCGAATGGGGCACGATAGCGGCCGACGAGGTCACCGGCGAAACCAGCCTCGAAGGCGTTTACGCCGGGGGCGACATCGTGACCGGCGCCGCCACGGTCATCCAGGCCATGGGAGCCGGCAAACGCGCCGCCGCCGCCATTGACCAATACCTGACCGAGAAACACGACGGCGGAGTCAACCACAACGACACAACGAGCACGACGAACGACAAAACGGGATAGACAGGACAGGCGGGATTGTGCTCGTCGCCCTGCTCCGTGTAGCAGGCTGCTTCCGTTTCAGACTTCAGAATTCAGACTTCTATCTTGGTGCTCGTCGTGTCGTTGTGGTTGCTAAGTTGTCCTTCTCGGTGGTGAGTCAGGCGAGCTGGACCTGGACCTGGTTGACGTCCTGGAACATCCCCTCGGGGATCAGGTCGCCCTCGACCTCCTGCCCGTTCACCTGCATCGAGAGCACGCCCTTGCCCCGCTGACCGTTGCGGATGGCTATCTCGAACCGCCGGCCGCGGAACCGGCGCGTCACCTCTATCTGGTCCCACTCGGGCGGCAGGCAGGGGTCAACGCGCAGGCCGTCGTACTCCGGCCGGATGCCCAGGACGTACTGCGTCCCGCTGTAGTAGGACCAGGAAGCCGTGCCGCTGAGCCATGGCACGCGCGAAGCGCCTTCCTTCGGGCTGTGGTGGGTGTGGGTGCTCTGGCAGTGCACGTAGGGCTCTGTCTCGCGCACCTCCGCCCGGGTGTTGTAGGCGGCCGGCATGTAGGCGCGGTAGTACCCGTAGGCGCGCTCCGGCCGGCCGATCATGCACTCGGCCATCACGCCCCAGCCCTGCGTGTGGCTGAAGATGCCGCCGTTCTCCTTCATGCCGGGGTTGAACAGCACGGCCCGGATCTCGGCGCAGGGCACGTTCTGGAACGGCGGCGTGCATATCATCAGCCCGCAGGGGGTGGCCAGGTGCTCGGCGACCGAGTCCATCGCGGTGGTCGCCTGCTCCGGGGTGGCGGCGCCGCTGATGACCGCCCAGGACTGGGCGTTAAGGAAGATGCGTCCCTCCTCGGCCTTCCGGCTGCCGACGACGGTGCCGTCCTCCTGGAATGCCCGCACGAAGCGGTCGCCCTCCCAGGCGTGCTGCTGAATGCGCTCGTCGAGTTCAGTCAGGCGCTCCCGGGCCCAGACGGCGTCCTCCTCATGATCCAGCCGGTCGCAGACTTCGGCGTAAACACGCAGCCCGAGCCGGAGCTGGAAGGCGACGAACAGGCTCTCCCCGCCCTCCCCCAGGCGAAGGCAGTCGTTCCAGTCCGCCGTGAGCCCCACGGGCAGCCCGTGCGCGCCGCTGCGTTCCAGGTTGAACTCCAGCGCCCGGCGCAGGTGCCCCAGCACGGTGTCCTCCCCCTGGTCGGCGTAGGGCAGGACCTTCTCGTAGAACGCCAGGTCGCCGGTCTCCTTCACGTAGGCCGGCACGGCGTTGAACAGCCACAGGCAGTCGTCGGCGCGGTAGTGGTCCGGCAGGCTCTCCCGGCCCGGCCTGTGCGCCCAGGGTTTGACCACGGGCATGGCCCCGCCGGTGGAGACCTGGCCGGTTATCATCAGCTCCAGTCGCTGGAGCACTTCTGCGGGGATTGCCGCAGTAGCGCCCAGGAAGTCCTGGACCGTGTCGCGGTAGCCCAGCCCGTCCCGCGCCCCGGCGTAAACGAGGCTGGCGGCGCGCGACCAGTTGAACGTGATCAGGCAGTTGTAGGCGTTCCAGACGTTGATCATGCTGTCGAACTCGGCGTCCGGCGTGCGGCAGGTCAGCGCGCCGAGCCGCTCGTGCCACCACTGCTTCACCTCCTGAAGGGCGGCGCGGGCCTTCTGGGTCGAGTCGAACTCCTCCACGGCGCGGCGCCCCGCCTCCGAGGCCTTCCCCACCCCCAGAAGAACCATGAACTCCCGGCTCTCGCCCGGGGCCAGCTCGAGGTCGGTCTGCACCGTGCCGCAGGCATTGTCGCCGTATGCCTCTGAGCCGGAGCACTCACCCCGCTCGACGCACAGAGGGTCGGCGTAGGTCCGATACGGGCCGAGGAAAGCGTCGCGGTCCGTCTCGTAGCCCATCATGTCCGCGCCCACCAGGGCGAGGAAGGTCCAGCGGCCCTGGTCGCGGTTCTGGAAGTCCTCCGGGTCCGCCGGCAGGCTGCGGTTTATCGAGTGCTCCAACATCCCGTCCACCGGCTGCACGCGCACGATGTACTGCGTGTACTGGAGGTTGAGCAGGTCCTGCTGCATGACCCACTCGTTGGTGTACTCCAGATACGTGAACACGGACAGCTCGCGGGGGCGCTCCGAGCGGTTGATCAGCTTCAGGAGCCATATCTCGAAGTTCCGCCCCAGGGGGACGAAGTAGGTGGACTCGCTCTGGATGCCCTCGTATTCGGACTCGATGACGGTGTAGGCGGTGCCGTGGCGGCAGGTGCTTCGGTAGTCCTCCAGGTCCTTGCCCACCGGCTGCCAGGAGGCGGACCAGTAGTCCCCCGAGGCCCGGTCCCGGATGTAGAAGTAGCGCCCGGGCTGGTCCATGGGAATGGCGTTGAACATCAGCCGGGTGAAGCGGCCCTGCGCGGCCGAGCGGTAGAAGCTGTAGCCGCCGGCGTTGCCGGTGATTATGGCGCCGTATTCGGTCGAGCCCAGGTAGTTGCTCCAGGAGCGCGGCGTGTCCGGGCGCTCGATGACGTATTCCTTCCGCTCATCGTCGAAATGTCCATACTGCACGTTCCTCTCTCCTTTCAACGAACTCCAACCACCACCGGGATGCCGACGGCAACGACGGAACTAACCACAACGACACCACGGAACGACGACGCACACCACGAAGCAGGGAAAAGGGGTGAGCCCTCCTCACCAGAGAGCGCCCTCAGTTCCTCCTTCGTGTTCTTCGTGGCGGACCTTTGTCTTCGTCGTGCTCGTCGGGTCGTCGTGGTTCCCTATCTTACCGCCTCAGCCGCGTACGGCGCGGATGTAGTTCATGCAGAACTCGTCCCGGCCCGCCAGCGCCTCCGCCGCGCGCACCGTCTCCATGAGACCCTTCTCGGTGGGGTCCATGATGGCTGAGTCGAGCCCGGCGGCGATGAGCTGGGCGAGGAACGTCCGGTTGACCAGCCGGCGGTTGGGCAGGCCGAAGCCGACGTTCGACAGGCCGCAGGTCGTATGCACGCCGGGGAACGCCTCCACGATGCGCCACACGGCGCTGATGACCTCCATGCCCTGGCGCGCGTCCGTGCTGATGGGCTGCACGCAGGGGTCCACGTAGACGTGGTCTCGGGGCACTCCTCCCGCCTCGGCGGCCTCGACAAGCCGGGCGGCCACCTCCACGCGCCGGCCGGCCGTGTCCGGCACGCCCGAGTCGTCCATGGTCAGGGCCACCAGCAGCGCGCCCGAGTCGGCGACGATGCCAATGACCTCCTCCATCTTGCCTTCCTCGGCGGTCGCCGAGCTGAGCATGACGGACTCGCCCTCGATCAGCTCCAGCCCCGCCCGCAATGCCTCCGGGTCGGCCGAGTCCACGCAGAGCGGCAGGTCGGTGGCCTCTTGCACCACCTCCAGGGCCCACTTCAGGTGCTCCAGCTCGCGGGCCGGATCACTGCCCGCGTTGACGTCCAGGAAGTCGGCCCCGGCCTCGGCCTGACGGCGGGCTTCGTGGGCGACATGCTCCGCGTCGCGTTCGGCCAGAGCGCGGGCGATGGCAGGGCGGGTGGCGTTGATCCTCTCGCCGACGATCAGCATGGGGGCTCCCATCACAGGGCGCTGGCGCAGGGGAGTATAAGCATCCGCACGGAGCCGGTCAACCGGCCCCCCGGGCGTTTGGGTTGCGGTTCGCGGCGGGCTGTGGTACGGTACCGGATGGCCCGCTTCGACTCGGAGCGGGCCGTGAGAGGAACGTCTGCGGGCCGTGCTAAGCGGGGCGCTAGCGGTGCCCTGTAACCTGCAAACCGCTCTAGCAGGGCTGACCGCTCCGTGAGGCTTGATTTCCCCTCGCGGCAAGGGGTCGGCGGTCGGCGTTGACGGATGGGTCCCATGGAGCCGGGCGGCTGCGAACCTGGTCAGGGGCGGAAGCCAGCAGCCATAAGCAGCACCCCGGACTGCCGTGGGGGCGCCTGTCCCGAGCTGGCCGGCGGCCACCGCCCGCGGGGATAGAGCCGGGCGGAGTGCACGGCCCGCTCTCAACACAGACAGGGACGTGGCTCATGTACCTGGTCTTCGCCCGGAGATACCGCCCCGAGCGCTTCGAGGACGTGGTGGGCCAGCAGCACGTGACCCGCGCCCTGCGCAACGCCGTCGAGAGTGGTCGGGTCGCCCACGCTTACCTGTTCTGCGGCTCTCGCGGCGTGGGCAAGACCACCGTGGCGCGCATCCTGGCCAAGGCGCTCAACTGCGCCGAAGGGCCCACCCCCGAGCCGTGCTGCGAGTGCGACGCCTGCCGCCGGATCGCCGTCGGCACCGATATTGACGTGATCGAGATAGACGGCGCCTCCAACCGGGGCATTGACGCCATCCGCGAGCTGCGCCAGAACGCCGGCCTGACCGCCGCCCGCAGCCGGTTCAAGGTCTATTACATTGACGAAGTCCACATGCTGACCGAGCCGGCGTTCAACGCTCTGCTGAAGACGCTGGA
>CAYFVS010000220.1:0-3957 GCA_964346565.1 uncultured candidatus Brocadiaceae bacterium
GGAGGAGCGCTCCGACGCAGAAGGGGAAGGCCGACTTGTGGGGGGTGTCGTCCATCATGGGCGCCGTCGCAGGCGCGGGCATTATATGGGCGGGCTCCGCCGCGGCAAAGTGCGCCCGGTTGGGATTTCGCGCGACTTGCTATATAATCATGGCCCACTGGTCGGTCCGGCCGTTTCTGCCACGTTCTGACTGCGAGCACAGCCGGGGAAACTGCGCGTGAACGACGAGCCCACAGGGGAACTCATCCCCCACGGCAGGGAGCTGTTGGAGACTGCCCTGGAGCACCTGGAGCAGGGACGCCGCGATGAGCTGAAGGCCCTGCTGGCCGAGGTGCGCCCGGCGGACGTGGCCGCCCTGATGGAGGAACTCGACGAGGACGACCGCGTCCTGCTGTTCCGCTGCCTGGACGTCGAAGCCCGCGCCGATGCCCTGGGCGAGCTGGAAGAGACCATGGTTCGCGCCCTGGCCGAGGCCGCCCCGGCCGGCCTGCAAGCCGCCGTGCGCCAGATGGAGCCCGACGAGGTGGTGGACGTGCTCGGCGTTCTGCCCGAGGAGCAGGCCGAGACGCTGCTGGAGCAGTTCCCGCGCGAACAGGCCGCCGCCGCCGAGCAGCTCATGCGCTACCCGGCGGACACCGCAGGCGGCCTGATGACCACCGAGTTCGTCCTGCTCTACGGCGGCCTGACCGCCTCCGAGGCGGTCAAGATCACCCAGCAAAGCCGCGAGACGGAGACGGTGGCGCACGTGTTCGTCGCCGACGAAGATGACCGGCTCGTCGGCCAGGTGCCGCTGCACCGGCTGGTGTTCGCCCGGCCCGACGCCGTGGTCAGCGACCTGATGGAGGAGCTGCCCCACACCGTGCTGCCGGAGACCGACCAGGAGGAACTCGTCCGAGCCGCCACCCGCTACGACCTCCAGGTCATCCCCGTGACCGACCAGGAGCGGAAGCTGCTCGGCGTGGTCACCGTGGACGACATCCTGGAGGCGGCCGAGGAGGAGATGGACGAGGACATGTACCGGCTGGCCGGCACTGGCGAGCGCGACCCGGTGCACGCCAGCGTGTACCGCAGCACGCGGCTGCGGCTGCCCTGGCTGCTGCTCTCGGTAGTGGACGGTCTGCTGATCGCCCTGCTTGTCAGCCGCTTCACCGGGGCGCTGCAGATGGTCGAGCTGGCGTTCTTCATCCCCCTCATCCCGCTGATGGGCGGCCAGGTGGCCATCCAGGGCTCCACCATCGTGGTGCGCGCGCTGGCGCTGGGGGACCTGGGCCGCACGCGCATCACCCGTTTCCTGGGCAAGCAGTTGGTCATCACGGTGCTGCTGGCGCTGTGCTGTTCGGCGGCCGCCGGCGTGCTCGGGGCGCTGATGGTGGGGACTGCGGCGCGGCTCATGCTGGCTGTCGGCCTGGCGGTGGCCGTGGCCATCGTCTTCGCCGGCATGTTGGGCATGATCTTCCCGCTCGTCTTCGAGGCCGTCGGCATAGACCCCGCCGTCAGCTCCGGCCCGTTCATCACCATGCTGAACGACCTGTTCTGCATCTCCATCTACCTCGCCCTCGGCGCCCTCCTGGCCGCCCCCGCCGGCTGAACCGCACGGCACGCCACACCAACCACGACGACACTACGAGCACCACGGAACGAAAGGATTACCACGAAGGACACGAAGAACGGCACAACAGGGATGGGCAGGATGAAGGCAACGAAGGAAGACAGCCTGCGTTAGGTTAGTCTATCCTGTATATCCTGTGCATCCCTGTTACGCCGTCTGTTCGTCGGCGCGTTGCGGGGGCGGGGCCGGGGGCCTATAATGCGCGCTCTTGCGCCGGGCAGGCCGCGGCGCGCCAATCCACTCACACCGTTGCAGGAGCACCAGATGAAGAAGAACTACATGTTCACCCCGGGTCCGACCATGGTGCCCCACGAGGTCCTGCTGGCCGAAGCGTCCCCGATGATCCACCATCGCACGGCCGAGTTCTCCGCCATCCTCCAGGAGACCACCGAGGGGCTGAAGAAGCTGTTCGGCACCGACCAGCCCGTCTACACCGTCATGGGCAGCGGCACGGCGGCGATGGAGGCCGCCGTGGCCAACGTCTGCTCACCCGGCGACACGGCCATCTGCGCGCCGGCCGGCAAGTTCGGACAGCGCTGGGCGGACCTGTGCGAGGCATACGGCTGCGAGGTGGTGTCGGTGGAGATGGAATGGGGCCAGTCGCTGAAGCCCGACCGGCTCGCCGCGGCCCTCGAGGCCAACCCCGAGGCCCGCGCCGTTTACATCACCCAGTCGGAGACCTCCACCGGCGCCCTGACCGACGTGGAGGCCGTGGCGGCGGTCACGCGCGAGAGCGAGGCCCTGCTGGGGGTGGACGCCATCACCGGCATCGGCGTGCATCCGTTCAGGATGGACGAGTGGGGGGTGGACATCGTGGTGAGCGGCTCGCAGAAAGGGTGCATGATACCGCCGGGGCTGGGGTTCATCGCCGTCAGCCCGCGCACGTGGGACGCCGTCGAGGCATGCACCTCGCCGCGCTACTACCTGGACCTGGCCGCGATGCGCAAGAGCTGGGAGAAGACGACCACGCCCTGGACGGCCGCCGTGTCGCTGGTGCAGGCGCTGCGCAAGGCGCTTCAGATGATGTTCGAGGAAGGCATCGAGGAGATCCACGCCCGCCACGCCCGCCTGGCGGGGGTCGCCCGCGCCGCCGTCCGGGCCATCGGGCTGGAGCTGGTGGCCGAGACCCCGGCCAACGGCGTGACCGCCGTCTGGGGCCCCGAAGGCATTGACACTGGCGAGCTGGTCACCCACATGCGCGACCGCTACGGCGTCCAGATAGCGGGCGGACAAGCGCACCTGAAGGGCCGCATCTTTCGCATCGGGCACATGGGCTACGTCAGCGAGGAGGACCTGCTGGTGGCCGTCGCCACGCTGGAGAAGAGCCTGCGCGACCTGGGCTACGAGTTCGAGGCGGGGGCCGCCGTCGGCGCGGCGCAGGACGTGCTCGGGTAAGCCGACTCAGGTCACGATGTCCATCGAGATGTCCAGCGCTGGGGCGGAGTGCGTCAGCGCGCCGATGGCGATGCGGTCCGCGCCGGCGCGGGCATAGTCGGCCGCGTTCTCCAGCGTGATGGCGCCGCTGGCCTCCAGTTGCGGGGGCCTGTCGGTCGCGCGGCGCGCCGCCAGCCGGGCAGCTTCCTCGACCTGGGCGGGGGTCATGTTGTCCAGCAGCACCATGTCCGGCCCGGCCGCGAGTGCGGCCTCGAACTGCGCCAGGTCCTCCACCTCCACTTCGATGAGCAGGTCCGGGCAGGCGTCCCTGGCCTCCTGGACCGCCCGGCGCACGTTCCCGGCCCCCACCAGCGTCAGGTGGTTGTCCTTGATGAGCACGGCGGAGGCCAGGTCCATCCGGTGATTTCGCCCGCCGCCGCAGCGGACGGCGTACTTCTCCAGTTCGCGCCAGCCGGGGGTGGTCTTGCGGGTGTCGTAGACGCGGGTGCCTTTGCCGGCGACGGCCTCGACGAACCGAGCGGTGAGGGTCGCCACGCCGCTGAGCCGCTGGAAGAAGTTCAGCATGGGGCGCTCGACGGCCAGCAGGCTCCGCGCCGGACCGCTCAGCCGGGCGACGACGGTTCCTTTGCTCACGCGACCGCCGTCGGCGACGGCGGTTTCGAAGCGCAGTTCCGGGTCGAAGCGCGTCGCCAGCCGCTTTGCCAGCGGCAGGCCGCAGATGATGCCGTCTTCACGCGCTCGCACCTCCGCCCGTGCCGTGCGCTCCGCCGGGATGAGCGCCCGCGTGGTCGCGTCCCGATCAGCCGCGTCCTCACGCAGCGCCGCGTCCAGGAGCCAATCGTAATCTTCCCAGTCCATGGTCGGTCCTCCCGGAATCACTAGCAGCCTGTTGAAGAACTGGATCTGGTCGCGTTGGAAGCGCCGTGCGGTCGGATGCAAGGCGCGCCGACGCA